>JBFLZB010000012.1:15277-48793 GCA_040756475.1 Thermodesulfobacteriota bacterium | reverse complement strand
TCCGCGCCCCGAACCTTCGCGCCGGGGCGGGCCCGAAGGGCTGCCAGGGTCACGTCGCCGGTGCCGCAGGCCACGTCGAGGACGTGGGGTGCCCCCGGGGGAAGGCGGTTGGCCAGGGCCCGGCGCCACGCCTCGTCCACCCCGAAGCTCAGGAGCCGGTTGAGCCGGTCGTAGGTGGGGGCGATGGCCGAGAACATGGCCCGGACGGCGCGCGCCCGCTCCTGCGGGGACGTCGGGTCCGCGTCGCGCCCGCCCCCGGCGGGGGAGGGCCCGGCACCGGGGGGGGGACGGCAGGACGGCTCGGTGGAGGCCTCGGTGTCGGGGCACATGGAAGCGTCCTCGGCAAGACGGGTTTGCGTGCGGCGCCGCGCGGGGCGCCGTGATCCGGCAGGGGAGGGGCCGGGCGTCACCAGCGCAGGAGCGTGGCGCCCCAGGTGAGCCCGCCGCCGAACACCGGCAGCAGCACCAGGTCTCCCCTGCGCACCCGCCCCCCCCGCACCGCCTCGTCCAGGGCCAGGGGGATGGTGCCGGCGGAGGTGTTGCCGTACCGGTCGATGTTCACGAAGACCCGGTCCATCCCCATCCCCAGGCGCTCCGCCAGGAGTTGGATGATGCGCAGGTTGGCCTGGTGGGGTACCACCAGGTCCACTTCCTCGGCGGCGGCGCCGGCCTCTGCCAGGACCTCGCGGCAGGTGTCCTCCATGGACTTCACGGCCACCTTGAAGAGCTCGTTGCCCCGCATGTGGATGGCGTCGAGGCGCGGGTCGTAGCCCGACCCGCGGGGGTATCGGGAGCCGCCCCCGGGCACGTGGAGCACCTCCCAGAGGGAGCCGTCGGAGTGGATGCGGGAGGCCAGGATGCCCCGGCCGTCGTCCTCTGCGCCCGTGAGCACCGCCGCGCCGCCCCCGTCCCCGAAGAGCACCGCGGTGGTGCGGTCGTCCCAGTCGATGCGCTGGGAGATGACCTCACCCCCGGCCACCAGCACCACCAGGTGCGGTTCGGCCCGGATGAAGCGGTCGGCCACGGTGAGGCCGTACACGAAGCCCGAGCACGCGGCCGCCACGTCGAAGGCGGCGGCGTGGGTTGCCCCGAGGGCCGCCTGGAGCGTGCACCCGCCCGAGGGCATGAGCATGTCGGCGGTGAGGGTGCCGACCACGATCAGGTCCACGTCGCCGGCCTCCAGACCCGCCATTTCCAGGGCGTCGCGGCAGGCGGGCACCATGAAGTCCGACCACTTCTCCCCGGCCCGGGCCATCCGGCGCTCCCGAATGCCGGTGCGCTGCACGATCCACGCGTCGGAGGTGTCGATGCGGCCCTCCAGGTCCCGGTTGGTGACCACCTGGCTGGGGGCAGCCGAGCCGGTGCCCAGGATGATGCTCCTCGTCATGGCAGTCTCCGCATTTCAGCCTGCTCGGCCCGGTTGTCCCGCCGCGGGGCGACCGGGTGCCTAAGAATCCTTGAGGCCCAGGGATCCGGAACGATGCGTCACGTCTTGTCCCAGAGAAGATGGTGGGTCCGCTCCGCTTGGACCCACCCTGCGTTTCTCTTTTTCTATACCCGGGGTGCGGCCCCGGACACAAGGGGAGGGTGACACCCGAGGCCCCCGTCACCGGACTTGAATGCTTCCAGCCCGGTGAAGTATCTTTGGCCTTCAATCCCCCCGACAGTCAGTCAAGTTCACCGGGCCGAGAGAGACCGAGAATGAAGACCGTTCGCACCGCACTTGCCCTCGCGATCCTGGCCCTGCTGCTTGGCTCGGCGCCGGCCCGTGCCTTCAAGCGCACCGAGGTGGGGGAACCCTTGAAGGACTTCGTCCTGGATTCCCTCGTCGGCGGTCCCCTGCGCCTCTCCGAGCACCTGGGTTCCCGGGCGACCCTGCTGGTCTTCTGGGCTACGTGGAGCCCCCGCAGCGCCGCGGCGCTGCGGGACTTCGAGCAACTCTACCGGGCTCACCGGGGCGACGGCCTCCAGGTGGTGGGCGTCAACGTGGAGCACCAGGAGTGGGACCCCGCCGACGCGCCCCGGCTGGAGGCGTTCGTGCGGGAGCGGGAGGTGACCTTCCCGGTGCTCTTCGACAAGGACCTGGCCGTGTTCTCCGCGTACGGGGTGATCGCCACGCCCTCCAGCGTCCTGGCGGGTCCGGACGGGACGATCCTGGAGCTCCTCGAGGGCTACGCCAACGTGACGCGCGGCGCGTTCCAGGATCGGGTGCTCCGGGAGCTGGGGGTGCTGGCTCCCGAGTCCGAGAAGGACCCCGAGCCCGTGGGGTATCGGCCCAAGGGAAAGGCCGAGAGGTTCGTGCAGATGGGCCGGGTGCTCCTGGAGCGGGGGATGCCGGGGCGGGCCGAGAAGGTGTTCCGCCAGGCCCTGGAGGAGGACCCGGAGTGGCCCGAGGCCCGCCAGGCGCTGACCGAGGCCCTGGAGGCCCAGGAGAAGGCCGGAGAGGCGACGGGGCGGCGGGGAAACGCGACCCGCAGGGAGGAGAAGCCGTGAAGATCGGACACGTGGAGGAGATCGCCGCCCAGGCGGTGGAGGTGGAGGGCGCGCGGGGCGTGCGGATGCGGGTGGTGGTGGGCGAGGCCCAGGGGGCCCCCAACTTCGTGATGCGCGTCTTCGACGTGGCGCCCGGGGGCCACAGCCCCCACCACGCCCACGGCTTCGAGCACGAGGTCTACGTGCTCGCGGGCCGGGGCACCCATCTCGACGGGGGCCGCGAAGAACCCCTGGGGCCCGGCGACGTGGTCTACGTAGCCCCGGACGCGGTGCACCAATTCCGGGCGGCGCCCGACGAGGGGCTGCGGTTCGTCTGCGTGGTGCCCCGGGGCTGAACCCTCCGGGAGGGGGGCCGCATCCAAGGGGCGTACATTCGGAGCGTAGCCGACTGCTGTGAGAGGGAACCATGGTGTACGTCCGATCGCGTTTGTACTGCATAGTGCTGCTCGTCGCCGGCGTGCTTCTGCTCCTGGCAGGCGGTCCGGCCGCGGGCGCCTTGAAGCCCCCCCTCGAGGCGCCCCAGCTCCGGGCCCTGTTGGGCCAGGAAGGGGGAGAGGTGTTCCTCCTGGACGTGCGCACCCGGAGGGAGTGGGCCGGCGGACGCATCCCCGGCTCCGTGTGGATTCCCATGAACGACGTGCCCGCCCGCCTGGCCGACATCCCCGCCAGGAGCAAGGTGGTCGTGGTGTGCGCCAGCGGCGTGCGCAGCGCCGCGGTGGCCCGATACCTAGACCAGATGGGGTACCCGTGGGTGGCGAACTACCCCGGCGGAGTGGTGGACTGGTCGCGCCGGGGGCTTCCGCTGGAGCGGTAGCGTCTTGCCGAGCGCCTGCCGCGGTGGCACGCTGGGTGGCGCAGGCACTTCGAGGCCGCGGTTACCCAGAGAGGAGAGCAGATCGTGAACAAGAGATGGATGAGGTGGTTGAGCCTGCCGTTGCTGGTGGTCCTGGTGGGGTGCTCCGCACCTCCCAGGAAGGCCGAGATCGGCACCGTCCTGGGCGGCGTGGGAGGAGGTATCCTGGGGGCCCAGGTGGGGGGCGGGCACGGGCGCACCGCGGCCATCATCGCGGGGACGATCCTGGGGGCGGTCATCGGGCAGGAGATCGGGCGCTCCATCGACCGCACCGACGAACTCATGGCCCAGCAGGTGCTCGAAGTCAATCGCAGCGGACAGACCTCCCAGTGGGTGAATCCCGACACGGGCAACACCGTGGCCGTCACCCCCACTCGCACCTACCAGGCGGCGGCCGGCCAGTACTGCCGGGAGTACCAGACCGAGGTGATGGTGGGTGGGCGCAAGGAGAGCGCCTACGGCACCGCCTGCCGCCAGCCCGACGGCTCCTGGAAGATCCAGCAGTAGCCCGGGGCCAGGTGCCCGCGGGCCGGGTGGGCTGCCCGCACGGCTACCCGTTCCGAAGGCCCCCTCCCGTCACGTGCCCGGGAGGGGGCCTTTGTCGGCATCACCATCGACATCGAAATCGATCCCGATCCCGATACCGATACCGATTAGGATCACCCCTCGCCCCGTAGGAGCGGGCTTGCCCGCGAACGGGGCCTGCCCCCCTTCCTCAAGGCCCCTTGGCGGCGCTTCCCTCCAGTATCCGCCGCACCTCTTCCCAGCGTTCCCGGGCCTCGGGCGCGTCGGGAAGCTCCGCGCGGGCCTCGGCCAGCATGTCCTTCGCCTCGGCCGGCCAGCCCCGGGCGGCGTAGGCCTGGGCCAGGCGCAGCCGGTACACCCAGCCCCGCTCGGGGTCCAGGCGGTAGCAGCGCTTGAAGACCTCGGCCGCGCGCTCGGCGGAAGCCCCGCCCTTCTCCAGCAGGATGTCTCCGATGGGCACCAGGGCCTCCAGCAGGTCGGGGCGCCGGGCCGCCACGGCCTGCAGGGCGCCCAGGGCCTGGTCGGGGCGGCCGAGCCGGCGGAGGGCCCGGGCCTTGAGGAGGTTCGCCCGGGGGTCCGCCGGCGGCATGCGGCGGGCCCCCTCCTCGGATGCCTCCAGGCAGGCAGCGGGGTCACCCGCCTCCAGGGAGCAGGCGGCCAGGAGCACCCAGGCCTCGCCGTCGTCCGGATGCCCCTGGAGCCACCGGCGCAGGAACGCGGCGCCCTCGGCCGGGCTGCCGCTCTCCCGGAGCACGTCGGCCCGGTGGTGGGCAGCGGGGGAGAAGCCGGGGCCCACCTCCAGGGCTTGGGCGAAGTAGCGTCCGGCCGCCTCCGGGTCTTTCTCGAGGGCGGCCAAGAGGCCCAGCGCGTAGTGGGGTCCGGGCTGGGTCGGGTACGCGCTCCGGGCGGCCTCAAGCAAGGGGCGTGCCAGGCGGGTCTCCCCCTGCTGCAAGAGCACGAACCCCTCCGGGAAGTCGCCTTCCCCCTCCAGGGCCTCGAAGGCATCGCGCTCTTCCGGGGACAGGGCCTCCAGGTAGAACCCGTAGAGGTCCTCCACCGGCGCCTCCCCCTCGCCTTCGGCAGCTTCTCCCGGGCCGCAGGGTGCGGAGCACCCGCAGGAGGGAGGGAAGAGGCGTCCCGGCGCGGCCGGGCTCGCAGCGGACGCAGCCCCGGGTCCTTCGAGCCGGTCGAGCACTTGCCGGGCGCGGGAAGCCAGCGCCGCCTCGCCCGCCGCCAGGTCCAGTGCCAGGGCGGCGTGCTCCCGGGCCTTGCCGGGATCGCCCGCTGTCTCGTAGGCTGCGGCCTCCGAGAGGTTGAAGGCCACGAGCTGCTCCCGGCAGGCGCGCACCCCGTTGCGCGCCGGCTCGGACCCCGAAGCCGCGTCCCGGGCTTCTTCGTAGTAGGAGAGGGCCTCGGCCCACCGGCCTTGCCCCGCGAGCCGGTCGGCCTTTTCCAGTGCCTTGCCCGCCGGGTCCTTCTTGCCCGAGAACCAGCCGAACGCCATGGGCGCCTCCCTTCGTCGGAAAAAGCTCGAAAACCGTGCGCGCTCAGGGTAGAAGGGCGGCGACCGGCGTGTCAACGCGGGGCAACCCCCAGGATCCCTACCGCGACCCTGGGTGGCAAGCGGGGTCCGGGAGTCCTTGCGCTCCGCCCCGTAATCCGCGATGTTCGGAGGCCGCGTAGCCGAGGGATCCGGCGCGCCGAGCCTCACCGGTTTCGGCCTCGCTGCCGCGGTTCGGTCGAGGCGGCACCGGGCTGCGCTCCAGGACTCCCGGACCCCGCCTCAAAGATTTGGTGGTGGATTTTGGACCCCCGAAAAGAGGTGGTGGATTTGGGACCCTTGCCCATGGGGGCAGAGCGGACCCGTTGCCGTGCCACAGTGGAGCACACGGAAAGAAGAGGGCTCATGCCGGAACCACGCGCAAAGCAGGCCGACGTCTGGATCTACACCGACGGCGCCTGTGCCGGAAACCCCGGCCCCGGCGGGTGGGCGGCGGTGCTCGTTCGGGGAGGGCGCTATGAGGAGCTCGGGGGCGCCGAGGCGCACACCACCAACAACCGCATGGAGATGCGGGCCGCCGTCGAGGGACTGGGGGCCGTGGGCCCGGCGGAGAGGGCCCACGTGGTGACCGACTCCAAGTACCTCCACGACGGCATCTCGCGCTGGATCCACGCGTGGAAGCGCCGCGGGTGGCGCAAGGCCGACGGCAACGAGGTGCTCAACCGGGACCTGTGGGAGGCCCTGGATGCCTTGTGCCGGCGCCCTGGCGCCCCGGTGACCTGGGAGCACGTGCGTGGCCACGCGGGACATGCCTTGAACGAGCGGTGCGACGCCATCGCGGTGGCCTTCTCCCGGGGCCAGGTGCCCGAGCTGCGCTCCGGGGACGGGAGCTGGATCTCGGGGATCCGGGAGAGCGCCCCGCCGTCGAAGCTTCCCGAGGGCCTGTCCTACCCCCTGTACCTCAGCCTCGTGGACGGGGAGCTTCGCGTGCATCTCGACTGGGCCGATTGCGAGGAGTGGGTGAAGGGGGCGCGGGGCGCGAAGTATCGGAAGGTGAGAAGCGCCGGGGAGCTGGCGGAGTTGCTCGCCGCCTGGGGCGTATCCGACGACGACGCCCGGCGGCTGGGACTCGGGGCAAGGGGCCCCCGGTGACGGCGGCATCGGTGACTATTGAAGGGCCCGGCCTCCGGGCCGTGGTGCTGGCCGCCGGGTTCGGCACCCGCCTGCGGCCCCTGAGCCTGGAGCTCCCCAAGCCCGGCTGGCCCTTTTTCGGGGTGCCGCTCGCGGCCCACGTGCTGCGTGCCCTGGGGGGGGCCGGCGTCCGGGAAGCCATCGTGAACCTCCACCACCTGCCGGAGCGCCTGCGGGAGGCCCTGGAGCCCTGGATCCCGGAGGATCTTCGGGTGTGGTGGAGCACCGAGGAGGTGATCCAGGGCACGGGGGGCGCCCTCCTTCCCTGGCGGGGGCTCCTCTCGGGGGGGACCTTCCTGCTCGCCAACGGCGACACCTACCAGGAGCTCGACCTCCCCGACCTTCTCCGGTGCCACCGGGAGACCGGGGCGGCCGCCACCCTGGCTCTGCGCCCCCTGCCCCCCGGGAGCTCGGCGCCCATCGAGGCGGATGCCGCGGGGCGGATCGTGGGCTTCCTCGGAGCCCGGGCCCCGGGCTCCAGGCCCGGAACGCCCTGCGAGTTCACCGGGGTTCACGCCCTGGAGCCGGAGATCCTGGCGCGCCTTCCCGAGCGGCCCCACTGCATCAACGCCGACGTGCACCGGCACCTGGTGGCCGAAGGAGTGCACCTCCAGGGCTACTTCCCCCCGGAAGACGCCTTCTGGAGCGATCTCGGCACCCCGGAGCGGTACCTGGGCGCCCACCGGGAGGTCCTTTCCCGGGGCGTGCTCCCGCCGGGGCTTCCCGGCCGCCTGGTTTCGGGGGAGGAGGCGACGCCGGAAGGGGGGCGCCTGGTGGGGCCGTCTTTCCTTGGGCCGGAGGCCCGGGTGGAGGCCGGAGCCCGGGCGGGGCCCTTTGCCGTCCTGGGAGCCGGCGCCCGCCTCGGGCCCGGGGCACGCGCGCAGGATTCGGTCCTCTGGGCCGGGGCGTCTTGGGAGCAGGGGCGGCTGCGCGGGGCAGTCCTGTCGCCGTCGGGGAGCACGCTCCCCGCAGCCGCACAGGGGGAGCGATGAACGGAGAGTTGCCGGTCGGGCGCTGGGAAAGGGCAATTGCGGCGCGCGTCTCGCGCCGCCGATACCTGCCCCGCGCTCCGGATCCCTCGCTCCTCCAGCGCCTGGAGGACCACTGCGCCCGGTTCCGCCCCCTGGGAGCCGCCCGGGCGCTCCCCGTCTCCCCCTGCCCCCCGAACCTCTTCCGAGGCATCGTGGGGAGCTACGGGAGCATCCGGGGCGCCCCCTGCTGCCTGGCCTTCGTGGGGCCCGCCGGCTCCGAGGTCCAGGTGGGGTACGTGGGGGAGGCCGCCGTGCTGGAGGCCACGGTCCTGGGCCTGGGCACCTGCTGGGTGGGAGGACTCTTTCGCCCCGACTCCCTGGGAGATCGGGTGGCCCTGGGGCTTGGAGAGAGGGTCTGGGCCGTCGCGGCCGTGGGGCTTCCCGTGGAGAGGAAGACGCTTGAGGAGCGCCTCATGGCCGGCATCGCCCGCTCTCACAAGCGAAAGCCCGCCGAGGTGCTTGCCCCGGGGATCGGCTCCTGGCCCGCCTGGGCAGCCCGGGCCGTAACTGCAGCGCGCCTCGCCCCCTCGGCCCTCAACCGCCAGCCCTGGCGGTTTCGCCGGGAGGGCGAGACCCTGGTCCTCTGCGCCGACGGCCCCGACACCTACGCCATCCCCAAACGCCTGGACTGCGGCATCGCCCTCCTCCACACGGAGCTCGGGGCTCGGGCCGCCGGTTGGACGGGGAGCTGGGAGTTGCTGCCGGCCCCCGGGGTGGCGGCCTTCCGGCACTCGTCCACGCCGTAAGAGCGGGGGGACGGGGCACAGGCCACGGAGCCCCGCTCTTGCGGTTCCGTGCCCCGTGACGCTTGCGGGCCGCGGGGAAGGGCGCGCTTTGAGGTCTTGCCGCTCCTTGCTACCATGGGGTAGCCATGGGGAGGCCCGACTCGTATCCGCCTTCGAGCAGGATGAGTTCTAAGGAGAGATCGCGGGCCGAACTCGCGATCTCGGGCTCGAAGGCCAGTGGGCCGCCGCGAAGAAGCTCTCGAGGGGCTGAGGGGGGGCGGAACAGGAGAGGAAACCGGGTGATGCAGGTCGACTCCATCGAAGAGGTTCGCCGAGAAGCCTCGCTTCGGCTCGAGCCGGAACGCAGGTCCCAGCTTGGCCAGTTCCTGACTCCGTCGAGCGTGGCTCGGTACATGGCCTCGCTCTTCACGGGCCTCCGGGGCCCTCTGCGCCTCCTCGACGCGGGCGCCGGAGTCGGTTCCCTCTCCGTGGCGTTTCTCGACCGCTGGAGTGCTGCGAGCGGTTCGGGGCCGGCCCGAGTGACCGCCTACGAAATCGATCCGGTGCTTCGGGAGTACCTCGAGACCCAGCTCACGTCCTGTGAGTGCAAGGCCCGGTCGAAGGGCTTGGATCTGCAGATCGAGATCCATCGGTTCGATTTCGTGGAGGAGGCGGTAAATAGGATTCAATTCCGGTCCGAGCCCTTTACCCACGTCATCCTTAATCCACCCTACAAGAAGATTAACAGCCGGTCTCGACACCGCCACCTCCTGAGCTGCGTAGGCATCGAGACTGTCAATTTGTACAGCGCCTTCACGGCCCTCTGCCTGAGACTGCTGGCTCCTGGGGGCGAGCTGGTAGCAATCATCCCGCGCAGCTTCTGCAACGGAACATACTACCGATCCTTCCGTGACCTCCTGTTGACCGAGTCGGCGATCCGGCACATTCATCTCTTCTCCTCCCGACGGGAGGCATTCAAGGAAGACGGCGTCCTCCAGGAGAACGTCATCGTTCACCTCGTCAAGGGGGTGCCCCAGGGCGACATCATGGTATCCACATCAGCCGACGACACCTTCGCCGATGAAACCTCACACGTCTTTTCCTTCGAAGAGATCGTAAACCTCGGCGATGGGGAGCGGTTCATCCACGTGCCCACCTGCCCGGAGCGGCCAGACATCCAAACCCTCTCGTCGGTCCGGTTCACCCTTCAGGATCTCGGATTGGAGGTCTCGACGGGGCCGGTCGTCGATTTCCGTTTGCAGGAGCACCTGCGGCCGCACCCAGAGCCTGGCGCGGTTCCGCTCCTCTACCCGGGACACTTCGCAGGAGAAACGCTCCTCTGGCCCAAGGACACGAAAAAGCCCAACGCCATCCGGCTTCAACCGGAAACGCTCAAGTGGCTGTATCCGGTGGGGTGGTATGTGGTGGTGCGGCGGTTTTCCTCCAAGGAGGAGCGACGGCGGGTGGTTGCCTACGTGTCTCCGCCCCTGAGCGCGCCGGCGGTCGGTTTCGAGAATCACCTCAACGTCTTCCACCAGGGAAAGCGGGGCCTATCCGAGGATCTCGCGCGGGGCCTGGCCGCGTTTCTCAACTCCACGGCGGTGGACGAGTTCTTTCGCCGCTTCAGCGGACATACCCAGGTGAATGCCACGGACTTGCGCCTTCTCAAGTACCCGGGCCGGGAGGCACTGGAAAAGATGGGACGGTGGGCCAGGGAACACGGGCCGGCAGATCAGGAGGCGATCGACCAGGAGGTTGGGCGACTCGCATGACCGAACACCGAAACGTCACCGACGCCATGTCCGTCCTGGCTGCGCTGGGGTTGCCCCGGGCCCAGCAGAACCGGCGGACTGCGCTTTGCCTCCTGGCGCTCCTGGACTTGACCCCGGAGAAGACCTGGGCCGCGGCGGGTGCTCCGCTCGTGGGCATCACTCCCATGATGGACTTCAGCCGCCGCCACTACGGCACCGACTACGCTCCGAACACACGGGAGACCTTTCGCCGCTTCTCGGTGCACCAGCTCGTCCAAGCCGGGATCGCTCTCTACAACCCAGACCGGCCGGAGCGGCCCGTGAACAGCCCGAAGGCGGTCTACCAGATCGAACCCCATGCCCTGGCTCTTCTCCGGACGTTCGGCAGCCGTGCCTGGCGCGGGCGCCTGAAGCAGTACCTGGCCGGTCGCCAGACGCTGGCAGAGCGGTACGCGAGGGAGCGAGACCAGCGGATGGTTCCGGTCCAGATCGGGCCAGGCGAGGCCATTCACCTTACTCCGGGGGAGCACAGCGAGCTCGCCAAGAAGATCATCGAAGACTTTGCACCGCGTTTCGTTCCCGGGGGGCGGCTGGTGTACGTCGGGGATACGGGGGACAAATGGGGACACTTCGACGGCGACCTTCTCCAGGACCTGGGCGTCACTCTCGACGCCCACGGCAAGATGCCCGACGTGGTGCTCTACTGCCCTGTCAAGCACTGGATCGTCCTGGTGGAGGCGGTAGCCAGCCATGGACCCGTCAACGCGAAACGCCACCACGAGCTTGCTCGCTTGTTCGGCTCCTGTAAGGCGGGTCTCGTGTACGTGACCGCCTTTTCCTCGCGGGCGGACATGGCCCGCCACCTTCCGGAGATCGCTTGGGAGACAGAGGTTTGGCTGGCCGAGTCCCCCTCCCACCTCATCCACTTCAACGGAGAGCGTTTTCTGGGGCCCTACTGAGGCGGGATTTGAGGGGTTTGCCGGAGAAGAGAGGGGGTATGCGCGTCGTCATCGGCTGCTCCACGATCCTGCTCCTTTCGTTCGTTGCGGCGCCGGGCGCGCTCCCCGCGGGGCAGCCGGAGCGGCGCCCTGCCGAGGCCCGGGGCGCCGCCTGGGAGGCCGATGCCGAGGCCGTGCGGGTCTGCCGCGAGGGGCTCCGGTCGGTGCTTGCCTATGTGGAGGGGACCCCAGAGGTCTTCCGGCCGGAAGGGAAGGGGGCGGTTCCGGCCTCCGAGGTCCGTGACGCCCTGCGGGAGACCTGGGCGGCCTACCTGGACTACCACCTGGCGCTGGAGGCGATCCGGGACGCCCACCGGGATTTCTCGAACCGGGGGGAGGCCGAGCGGGCCAGGTCCTTTGCCGTCTCCTACGCGGCCTTCCTGGCCCAGTACCGGGGGGCGCTGGAGCTCCTTTCGCTCCTGGACGGCCACGCCGCCGCCTACGTGCTCCTCGACGAGCCCCTCCCGGAGCTCGGCCTCCCCGAGCGCACCTTCGCCCGGTTCCGGTTCCGATACCTCAACGCGGGGCGGGCCACCGAGTTCGCCGCCCTGGCGGTGGTGGACGCGGCGATGGAGGCCCCCCGGCCCGGGGGCCTGGGGGCGGGCATGGCCGAGGTGACCCATGCGCATCGTCTACGGCGTCTCGGGGGAGGGGTCGGGGCACGCGGCCCGCAGCCGCGAGGTGCTGCGCCACCTGCGGGCCCGGGGCCACGACCTGTGGGTGGTGAGCTACGGCCGGGGGTGCCGGGAGCTCGGGGGGGAGTTCCGGGTGTTCGAGACCGAGGGGCTTCACTTCGCCACGGCAGACAACCGGGTCTCGAAGGTGCGCACGGTATGGGAGAACCTGGCCCAGGTCCCCGAGGGGCGCCGCCGGCTCCAGGCGCTGGCGTCCGAGGTCTTCGAGGGCTGGCGGCCCGAGGCCGCCCTTGCCGACTTCGAGCCCATGACGGCCCACCTGGCGCGCCGGTACGGCCTGCCCCTCATCACGGTGGACAACCAGCACCTGCTGCGCTACGTGGGCCACCCGGTCCCCCGGCGCCTCGCGGGCGAGGCAGCCCTGGCCCGGGCCGTGGTACGGGCCATCATCCCCCGCCCCGACGCAGCCCTGGTGACCACCTTCTACTTCGGCCGGGTGCGCAACGCGCGCGCACTTCTCTTTCCACCCATCCTGCCGCGGGACGTGCGGGAGGCCGAGCCGGCTTCGGGGGACCACGTGCTCGTGTACCTGACCCGGGGTTCCGCATCGGCCTTGGCCCGACTGGCGGAGCTCCGCCGGGAGCGGTTCGTCGTGTACGGGGCCGGCCGGACCGGAGAGGAGGGCAACCTGGGTTTTCGGCCCCCGAGCCGGGAGGGCTTTCTCTCTGACCTTGTCTCCTGCAAGGCCGTGGTGGCCACCGCGGGCTTCACCCTCCTGGGGGAGGCCCTGCACCTGGGCAAGCCCTACCTCGCCCTTCCCATGAAGGGCCCGTTCGAGCAGGAGCTCAACGCCTTCCTCCTCGACGAGACGGGCCTGGGGCGAAACGGCCGCCGTCTCACCCCCGAGGTTCTTGGGGATTTTCTGTATCGCCTCCCCGAGTACCGGGAGCGCCTCGCCGCCTACCCCCGGTCCGACAACCGCGCCCTCCTGGCCCGACTCGAAGCGCTCCTCTCGGGCGCGTGAAGACGCGTCAGTCCTCGAACCCCTCGTCGATGGTCCCGGCCGTCAGAATCCGCTCGCCCCAGCGAAGGAGAGTTGGGGCATCGGCTGCCTGCACGCGGGTCCGGTACTTCCCAGGGACCGGGCCTAACTTGCGCTCGGCCTGGCGCAGGAGGAAGGCGGCTTCGCCCTGGGTCTGGACCTGCCGGCGCCCTTGCTGGAGCCCTTGTTGGAGCCCTTCTTGGTGTGCCCGTTCCACAAACCCCGCCACAAACCCCGGCAAATCCCGGGGTCAGGCCTCAACATCTGACAGTTCGGGAGGCCGAGAGGTGAAGAGGGCTGGGCGGCAGGGGTGGAGGGGCGCATGAGCAGGCCACTGTGGATCGAGGTTCCGGGGCGTTCTACCACGTGACCTCGCGGGGCAACGAGCGCAAGGACATCTACCGCAGCCGGCGGGATCGGGAGAAGCTCCTGGAGTACGTGGGATCGGCGACGGTGCGCTACGGGGCGCGCATCCACATGCATTGACCGTGGACGCTGCCGGACGTACGCGACGTACTTCAAGGGTCCGTGGGTCCGCTAAGGTCGGAGAACCCTTCCCCGCCAGTACCCCGGCCGCCGCTTATGGTGGGCGATGGCGACGATGAGGATGAAGCGATGGTCTTCTCGGTACACCACGCTGAACGGGAAGGTCTTCAGCAGGAGGCGCCGAGTCCCCTTTCGGTACGGCGACCCGATGCTTGGGGAGGCGGCCGCCAACCCGACGGCTTGGTGCGCCTCAGCGAGGAATTCGGAGCCCAGGCCGGACGACTGCTCCTCGTACCAAGCCGCTGCCTCCGACAGTTCCTCGCTTGCCTCGTGCAGGAAGAAGAAGGTTCTCACCCCCGCAGCCGCGCACGAGCCTTGGCGAAGACCTCTTCGCCGGGAATCGCCTGGACCTGGCCGCGGTCGTGCTCATCGAGCCGGCGCTCGACCTCAGCTGCCCATGCCTGCTCCACCTCGCTGTCTTCATCGAGGCTTTCGAGCAGTCGCTGTGCAAGGCGGGCACGATCGCACCGGGGAAGCGTCAGGGCAGCGGCCTCGAGTTCCTGGGGTGCCAGCGGCATGGGGATGTTCTCCTCTCGTGCAAGCGCATGCGGCCTTCAACATAGCAGTGAACACCGGCGGTTTCCACCGGCAAGCATGGAGCGTTGCGGCCAGCCGTGTAGGGTGCGGCGCGACGCACCAAGGCGATGGGATCGGCGGTGGGGCGCGGGCGTGCGCTCCTCAACACGGATGGGATTGGGGCCGGTTCATGGCTTGCGGTGCGGCGGTTTCGCCGACACACCCGGCTACGGCTTGGAGACGAGTCGAATTTCGAGCTCGCATCCGAGAGCTTCGGCGTATCGCCGCAGCGTCGAGAGCGACGGAGCATGCTTGCGACTCGTCAGCGACGATTCGATCCGCGCCAGGGAGGACTGCTTCATGCCCATCCGCACGGCGACCTGCTCTTGGGAGAGCCCCGCCTTGTGGCGCGCCTCGAGGAGTACGTCGAGGGCAGCGAATTCCTCTTCGGTTGCCTCGTATGCGCTGCGAAACGCGGGATCTTCGAGTCTTTCGGCCACGAATTGTCCTGCGTCGAAGGGCACGGGGTCGTCTCGGTCGGTTGCCATCTTTCACCCCCTCCCCGGCGCCCGCCGAAACCTCCAGGGTACGCTCTTCCAGGGCTCGGGCACCGAGTTGAGCCCCACCCGGGGGCCCGTGATGATCTGGGCGTCGGGCACGGGCGCCCCCTCCTCCACGAAGAGCTCGGCCCCGGGGGCGCAGAGGTCGGCGCCGTCGAGAGTTCCGCTGATGCCCAGGGCCTGGCAGAGCTTGGCGGGGCCGTCGGCCAGGGCCCGGTCCGGGGGGCCAGGCCGCCCCGGTCGGGCGCGCCGCCGCCCCATCTCCTCCACCCCCTCCTCCGGGGCGATGGCCCGGATCAGCACGGCGCCGGGATGCCCGTCGGTCTCGGTGACGGCATTGAGCATCCAGTGCATCCCGTAGGTGAAGTAGACGTAGGCGTGGCCGGGGGGGCCCCACATGGTGTCGTTGCGCGCCGTGCGGCCCGCCTTGGCGTGACACCCCAGGTCCTCGGTCCCCACGTAGGCCTCGGTCTCGACGATCGTCCCCGAGAGGCGGGTCCCTCCCGCCAAGCGCACGAGCCTCGTGCCCAGGAGGTCCCGGGCCACGGCCAGCGCCGGGCGGGCGAAGAACGCCCTCCCGAGCCGGCGCGTCACTCCCCGTCCTCCCCCCGGCCCCCGGCGGCCGCGAGCACGTGCTTCTTCACCGTTCTTCGGTCGAGGCCCGTGCGGCGGGCCACCTCCTCGTAGGTGCCCCAGCGGCCGTGGAGGAGCGCGCAGTAGCCCTGGAGGAGCTCCCGGGCGTCCAGGGTCCCCCCGTCGATCCCCTCCAGGAGCCGGGCGCGCAGGTCATCGGTCGCGGCCCCCGCCTCCCCCCGGTAGGAGCCGGTGAGGAGCACCCGGCGCACGGCCTGCTCGAGCTCCCGCACGTTACCGGGCCAGGGGTACGCGGGGAGCAGATCCCGGGCCAGGGCTTCTTCCACCGCGGCGGCGATCTCGGGCTCCTCCCCCCCCAGGGCCCGGGCGGCGAGGTGGGCCACCAGGAGGCCGAGCTCCCGGGGGTCCTCGGCCAGCCGCCGGCGAAGCGGCGGCACCACCACCACGTCGGAGCACAGGCGGTAGTAGAGGTCGTCCCGGAATCGCCCGTCCCGGCGCAGGCCGTCGAGCGGGCGGTTGGTGGCGGCGATCACCCGACCCCGGAAGCGCAGGCGCTCGTGGCTGCCGACCGGGGAGAAGGTGCGCTCCTGGAGGACCTGGAGGAGCTTGATCTGCACCGGCACCGAGACGTCGCCCACCTCGTCGAGGAAGATGGCCCCGTGGGGGGTGCAGCGGGCGAAGACCCCCTGGTGGTGGTCCACCGCCCCCGTGAAGGCCCCCTTGCGGTGGCCGAAGAGCTCCGACTCGATGAGGGACTCGGGGAACTGGGAAAGGTTCAAGGCGATGAAGTTCCGGGCGAAGCTTTCGGAAAAGCACCCCATGCGCTCGTCGAAGGGGATGAAGCCGGAGCGCCCGATGGCGGCCGCGGCGCTCCCCTTGCCCGTGCCGGTCTCCCCCAGGAGCAGCGTGGAGAAGTCCTCCATCCGGTCCCAGAGGCGCCGGCCGTACCACCCGGTGTCGGCGGTGAACACGTCGTTCCAGAGATGCCGGCGCAGCTCCCCCATGGAGGCGCACCGGCCCACCAGGCTCCGGTCGATGAAGTAGAAGGCGCGCCGGAGCTGGTAGAAGAAGGCGAAGGTGCGGCGGGCTTCGGGGGCCGCAATGCCCCGGCGGGTGAGGAGCCCCAGGGCGTCCCGGGCAAAGGGCACGGCGCAGGGGGTCTCGCCCCCGGCGAGTTGGTCGCGGATGAGGCCGTCCAGGTCCGCCACGTGTCGGTGGAAGGCGTCGAAGAGGACCGCCGCCTCCACCAGGGGACCGTCCTCGGCCCCGAAGGCGCCCGGGCGCAGGGGCCCCTTCTCCTCCAGCGCCGCCACCCGCTCCCCTACCGTCCGGACGGCCCGGGCCAGCACGGCCTCCGGCGGCCCCTCCCCCACCCACCCGGCGATGGCCCGGTCGAGCTCTTCGCGCTCCCGGCTGAAGGGGTTCACGAAGGCCGCCCGGGAGACCAGGCGGAAGAAGTCGCGGTCGGGAGCCGTCAGGGGTGCCATGCACGCAATGTACGGGCGCCCTGCACCAGATGTCAACGGAGGAGGCCGAGGCGCTCTCCCCGTGCGGCGCGAAAGTGCAGCGCCGGCGCGCCGTTGCGGTCCTCGCCGACGGGGGGCACGCCCCTTGCGATGGGGAGGAGGCAACCCCAACCCGCAGCAAAGGAGGGTGCCATGCAAAGCCCCGAGAGAGACCGACGCACACCGTCCACCCCACCCCGAAGGCACCGGTCCCCGTTTTGCTGGTGGGCCGGGGCCCTCACGGTCCTGGCCCTGCAGATGGGCGCCGCGGCCACTAGCCCCGCCCGGGCCGCGGGCCTCCTGGTCGCCGACGGCGGCTTCGGCGGCGTGCTGGAGATCGTGGACCACGAGGTCTCGGTCACGGTGAACAACGGGGTCGCGGTGACCACGGTAAACCAGATCTTCCGCAACACCGAGCGCCGGCAGGTGGAGGCCCTGTACACCTTCCCCGTGCCCCGGGGGGCCTCGGTCTCGAACTTCAGCATGTGGATCAACGGCGTGGAGATGGTCGGCGAGGTGCTCGAGAAGGAGCGCGCCCGCCAGATCTACGAGAGCTACAAGCAGACCCGCCGCGACCCCGGCCTGCTGGAGCAGGTGGACTACCGGACCTTCGAGATGCGGGTCTTCCCCATCGGTCCCCAGGCCGAACAGCGCATCCAGATCACCTACTACCAGGAGCTCGACGCGGACCACGACTGGGCCACCTACGTCTACCCCCTTGCCACCGCGACCCGGTCCGGGGCCGACGCCCGCACCTCGGGGCGCTTCGCCTTGACCCTGGACGCCAAGTCCCCGGTGCCCATCGTCGCTCTGGAGAGCCCCAGCCACGGGGCCGAGGTGGTGGCGGCGCGGCACTCGGAGCACTTCTGGCAGGCGAGCCTGGAGCGGGTGGCCGGCACGAACCTGGACCGGGACGTGGTGGTGGCCTACCGGCTGGCGCGCCCCCGCACGGGGATCGACCTCCTCGCCCACCGGGAGGGGCCGGCCGACGGCACCTTCTGCCTCACCCTCACGGCCGGGGAGGACGCCGCGGCCCTGGACGAGGGCATGGACTATGTCTTCCTGCTGGACGTCTCCGGGAGCATGGGGGACGGGGGCAAGCTCCTGCTCTCCAAGGACTCGGTGGGGGCGTTCCTCCGGGAGCTGGGAGAGAAGGACCGCTTCGAGCTCCTGGCCTTCAACGTGCAGCCGGCGACCCTCTTCAACCGGCTCGAGGCCGCCGGGCCCGCGAGCCTCGCCCGGGCCGAGGCGTTCCTGGCCGGCCAGCAGGCCCGGGGCGGCACGGTGCTCAACCCTGCCCTCACCACGGCCTACAAGTACCGGGACGCCGACCGGACCCTCAACGTGGTGGTCCTGAGCGACGGGCTCACCGAGCAGCGCGAGCGCACCGCCCTGGCCGAGCTCATCCGCACCCGGCCGGGCAACACCCGGGTCTTCTGCATCGGCGTCGGAAACGACGTGAACCGCCCCCTCCTCGAACAGCTCGCCCGGGACTCCGGGGGGCTGGCGGCCTTTCTCTCCCCCGGGGACGACTTCGCCCGCCAGGCCCGGGCCTTCCGCCGCAAGCTCCAGCACCCCGTGGCCACGGGGCTGGCGCTCGCGTTCGAGGGGGTCGAGGTGACCGATCTCGAGCCCCCGGTGCTCCCCAGCCTCTACCACGGGGCTCCGGTGCGGGTGTACGGCCGCTACCCCAAGGGCGGCTCCCCCCGGGTGACGCTCACCGGCGAGATCCGCGGCGTCCGGCTGGAGCGCTCCGCGACCCTGGAGCTCCCGGGGGAAGAGCGGGACAACCCCGAGCTGGAGCGCATGTGGGCCTGGCACCGCATCGACCGCCTGCTTCGCGAGGCCGACCGCGGCGGGTCGCGTCAGGCGGTAGTGGACGAGGTGGTGCGCCTGGGGGAGGCCCACTCCATCGCCACCGAGTACACGAGCTTCATCGTGCTGGAAGACGACGCCGAGTACCGGCGCTGGAAGATCGAGCGGAAGAACGCCCTCCTGGTGGAGCGCGACCGCAAGGCCCAGGAGCGGCTCCGGGCGGGTCTCGACGCCATCCGGGAACGGGCCGTGGCGGGCCTGGGCCCCGAGGCCGCAAAGCAGGCCGCGCCTTCCCAGCCGGCCCCCGCCGTCGCCGCCGCCCCCCCCACCGCCGCCCCCGCCCCCTCTCCGGAGGCCCGGCGCCGCTCCGGCTTCGACATCGGCATCGGCTCGGGTCCGGTCGGGCCCCTCTTCGTCGGGCTCGCCGCGTGGCTCGCCCGCCGCCGGAAGAAGGAGCGCGGGTAGAAGCGGCCTTGGCCGCGAAGGATCGCCAGCATGAAACCGTCCCTCCGGCCCGCGCCGGAGGGGCAGGAGGTTCGAGAAGATGACGACCTCAGCTGCCTCCCCCGCCGCCCCTGCCCGGCAACTCCCTCGCGCCCCGGCGCGCCCCGGCGGTCCCGCCGCCGAGCTCTGGGCCTTCGGCCTCCTGGCGCTGGCGGCAAGCCTGCCGGTGTTCTGGGGGGCCGTGGCGGAGGCCCTGGTCTTCCTGCCCGTCCGGGTCGCCGAGGGGCAGTGGTGGCGGCTGCTCACCCACCCCTTCGCCCACGTGAGCTGGTACCACCTTCTCCTCGACGGAGCGGGGTTCCTCCTCCTCTACGCCGGCCTGCGGGAGCCGGGCCGGGCGGGGCGGCTCGTCTACGTGCTCGGCGCGTGGGCGGGGAGCATGCTCCTGCCGCTCGCGCTCTCACCCGACCTCTACGCCGTGGGCCTGTGCGGGCTCTCGGGCACGGCCCACGGCCTCCTGGCCGTCTCGGGGGCCGAGGGGCTCGCCTCCCGGGACACAGGGGACCGGCGCACCGGGGCGCTCTGCCTGGGGCTCGTGGTCGCCAAGTCCGCCTGGGAGCTCGCCGCCGGCCGGGCCTTCCTCTCGGCGCTCCACTTCGGCCTCATGGGGGTGCCGGTGGTGGCGTGCCACCTGGGAGGGGTGCTCGGGGGCCTGGGGGCCTTCGGGGCGCTCCGGGTGGTTCGCCGGTTCCGTGATCGTGCTGGGGAAGAGCAGTCTCACGCAAGGCAGACTCGAACGGGCGGGCGAACCTCCGCGGGAGCCCAGCGATGAGCGGCACGGCAAGAGAAGGCGCGAGGAGGCCCGGGGGAGCGGCGTGGCCGGAGCGCCTCGCAGCGGCGGCGGCCGGGGCGGTGGGCCTGGGGGCTGCGGGGCACTTCCTGGCCCAGTGCGCGCGGGCCGTGGGCGACGCGCTCCGCCTGGGCGCCCCCGACGCGGTGCGGCTCGTCCACGCCCTCCTGGGGTCCCTGTGAGCGCGGCCCCGGCTCCGGTCATCGACCTCCACTGCCATGCCGCGGGCATCGGCGCCGGGGGGAGCGGCTGCCGCGTCTCGGACCGGCTGCGCCGGAGCCCCCGGTTCCGCGTCTACCTGCGGGCCTACGGGGTGACCGAGGAGGAACTGCGGCGGGAGGGGGACGCCCTGGTGATCTCCCGCCTCGCCCAGCGCCTGGCCGCATCCCGAGAGGTTTCGGGGGCGGTGGTGCTGGCGCTGGACGGCGCCGTGGACGCGTGGGGCAGGCTGGACGAGACCGCCACAGAGGTCTACGTGCCCGACCGGTTCGTGGCAGAAGAGACCGCGCGCTGCCCCAACCTCTTCTTCGGGGCGAGCGTGAACCCCCTGCGGCGCGACGCCCTGGAGCGCCTGGACGAGGCGGCGGCCCGGGGTGCGGTGCTCGTGAAGTGGCTTCCCCCGATCCAGGGCATCGACCCGGCCGACCCCCGCCACGCCGCCTTCTACCGGCGCCTGGCGGAACTGGGCCTGCCGCTCCTCAGCCATACGGGAACCGAGCGCTCCTTCACCCGCTCCCGAGACGACCTGGGCGATCCCGAGCGCCTGCGGCTCCCCCTGAGGCTGGGCGTGACCGTCGTCGCCGCCCACGGCGCCGCTGCGGGCAGCACGGACCGGCACCCCAACTTCCGCCGACTCGCGGCGCTGGCCCGGGAGCACCCCAACCTGTGGGCCGACGTCTCGAGCCTCACCCAGGTCAACCACCCCGGCGCCCTGGCTCGGCTCCTGGGGGAGCCTGCCTTCCGGGGCCGCCTCCTCTACGGCACCGACATGCCGCTCATCGCCACCTCCCTCGTCACCCCCTGGTTCTTCGCCCCCAGGCTCGGGCTTGCAAAGGCTCGGGAGCTCGCCCGCATCCCCAACCCCTGGGACCGCGACGTCGCCCTCAAGCGCGCCCTGGGCGTTCCCCAAGTCGTCTTCGAGGCTCCGGCGCGCCTGCTCCCACTCCCCTGACCCGGCGTCAGCCCCTTGCGGCCCTTGCGGCGGCGGGAGTAGGGGCTACCCTCCGTGCCGTGGGTGTCCCAACGGTTCCGCGGCCGACGCCGCGGGAAAGGGTGCGGGCCATGATCTCGTTGGACGTGAACGGAACGGTGCACCGGCTGGAAGTGGATCCCGAGACCCCGCTCCTGTGGGTGGTGCGGGAGCGCCTGGGCCTTACCGGGACCAAGTACGGGTGCGGCATCGAGGAGTGCGGGGCCTGCACCATGCACGTGGACGGGATGGCTACCAAGACCTGCCAGCTTCCGGCGGGCTCCGTGCAGGGCAAGAAGATCCTTACGATCGAGGGCCTGCCCGAGGACCACCCGGTGAAGCGGGCCTGGATCGCCGAGGAGGTGCCCCAGTGCGGGTACTGCCAGCCGGGCATGGTCATGGCCGCGGCGGCGCTCCTCGCGGCCCACCCGCGGCCCACCCCGGCCGAGGTCGACCGGGCGATGGATGCCAACCTCTGCCGGTGCGGCACGTACCCCCGGATCCGCAGGGCGATCCGGCGGGCGGCGGAAAGGAGCTGACCGTGGCGGCCATCGTAAAGCTCGGACGCAGGGACTTCCTCAAGGCGGGGGCGCTCCTGGGCGGCGGCCTGGTGCTGGGCGTGTACCTGCCCTCGGGCGGGGCCCGCGGGGCCGAGGAGGCGGCAAAGGCCGCGCCGCCGGATCCCAATGCCTGGACCCGCATCGGCGCCGACGACTTCGTCACGGTGGTGGTGCACCACTCCGAGATGGGGCAGGGGGTCTGTACCTCGCTTCCCATGCTGGTGGCCGAGGAGCTCGAGGTGGAGTGGTCTCGGGTGCGGTTCGAGGCCGCGCCCGTGGCCGCGGTGTACAACCACTTCTGGTGGGGCATGCAGGGCACGGGAGGCAGCACCAGCATCCCCTCTTCGTGGGAGCCCCTGCGCCGAGTCGGGGCCGCGGCCCGGACCATGCTGGTCTCGGCGGCCGCTGCCCAGTGGGGCGTGCCTGCCGCCGAGTGCCGCGCCGAGGGCGGCCGCGTGCGGCACCCGGCCTCGGGCCGCGAGGCCCGCTACGGCGCCCTCGCGGAAGAGGCGTCGCGGCTGCCCGTGCCCGCCGACGTGGCGCTCAAGGATCCCAAGGATTTCCGGCTCATCGGCAAGCCCCTGCCCCGCCTCGACACGCCGGCAAAGGTGGGCGGCACGGCCGTGTTCGGCATCGACGCGGTGCAGCCCGGCATGCTCACCGCCGTGGTGGTGCGGCCTCCCACGTTCGGGGGCAAGGTCCGCAGCCTGGAGGCCGAGGGGGCCCGGGCGATTCCCGGGGTGAGGCTCGTGGCCCCAGTGCCGAGCGGGGTCGCGGTGGTGGCAGAGGGCTTCCACGCCGCCCTCGCGGGCCGGGACGCCCTGCGGGTCGAGTGGGAGCCGGGCCCGGAGGCCGAGCTGTCCTCAGAGGGCCTGCGGCAGCGCTACGCCGGGCTCGCCCGCGCGCCGGGAGCCGTGTCCCGGAAGTCTGGCGAGCCGGCCGAGGCGCTGGCCAGGGGCGCGGTGAAGCTGGAGGCCGAGTACGAGGTCCCCTTCCTGGCCCATGCCACCATGGAGCCCTTGAATTGCGCCGTGGACCTGCGGGCCGACCGTTGCGAGATCTGGACCGGCACCCAGTTCCAGACCGCCGACCGCAACGCCGCCGCTGCCGCGGCGGGCCTGCCCCCGGAGAGCGTGCGCCTGCACACGCTCCTCCTGGGCGGGGGCTTTGGCCGGCGCGCAAACCCCGCCTCGGACTTCGTCGTGGAGGCCGTGCACGTGGCCAAGGCCGCCCAGGCCCCCGTCAAGGTCGTCTGGACGCGGGAGGACGACACCCGGGGCGGCTACTTCCGGCCCTTCTGGTACGACCGGCTCTCCGCCGCCCTGGACGCCGAGGGTCGGCCCGTGGCCTGGCACCACCGGATCGTGGGGCAGTCGATCCTGGCCGGCACGCCCTTCGAGGCGCATATGGTCAAGGGCGGGGTGGACGAGACCTCGGTGGAGGGCGCCGCCGACCTGCCCTACGCCATCCCCAACGTGCTGGTGGAACTGCACAGCCCCCGGCTTCCGGTACCGGTTCTCTGGTGGCGCTCGGTGGGCCACTCCCACACCGCCTTCGTGGTGGAGTGCTTCCTCGACGAGCTGGCCGCGGCGGCCGGCAAAGACCCCTACGAGTTTCGCCGGGCCCTCCTGGCCGACCATCCCCGCCATCGGGGGGTGCTGGAGCTCGCGGCCGAGCGCGCCGGGTGGGGCGCCCCGCCCGCCCCGGGCCGGAGCCGGGGCATTGCCGTGCACAAGTCCTTCGGGAGCTACGTGGCCCAGGTGGCCGAGGTGAGCGTGGATGGGCAGGGGCGGATTCGGGTGCACCGCGTGGTGTGTGCCGTGGACTGCGGGCACGTGGTCAACCCCGAC
Organism: Thermodesulfobacteriota bacterium; assembly: GCA_040756475.1. Lineage (NCBI taxonomy): Bacteria > Pseudomonadati > Thermodesulfobacteriota > Thermodesulfobacteriota bacterium. The sequence goes on along the minus strand of JBFLZB010000012.1, from coordinate 25,619 downwards.
ACCGTGGCCGCCCAGATGGAGGGCGGGATCGTCTTCGGGCTCTCCGCGGCGCTCCACGGGGAGATCACCTTCGACCAGGGCCGGGTGCGGCAGGCGAACTTCGACGACTACCCCCTGGTGCGCTTCTCCGGCTCCCCCGACGTGGAGGTCCACCTGGTGCCGAGCCGGGAGCCCCCGAGCGGCGTGGGGGAGCCGGGGGTGCCCCCCATCGCCCCGGCGGTGGCCAACGCCGTGTTCGCCGCCACCGGCAAGCGCCTGCGGCGCCTGCCCCTGACCCCGCAGCGCGTGCGGGAAGCCCAGCCGGGGTAGGGCGGGCCCGCGTCACGCCCAGGGCTGGATCTGCGTGCCGCGGAAACGGCGAGGTCAGGGATTTCCCGAGGAGGCCCGCCGACGTCCTGGCCGATAGGCCGTCCAGCCGCCGTGCCGCCCAGCTGCCCCGCCGCCGCCCAGCATCACCCCGAGGGAAATCCTGGGTGGTTCGGGCGGCTGCCGAGGCTTACCCGGGGCTTCTGGCGGGGTGGGCGCGAAGGAGACGCAGGAGTTCCTGGGAGAGGCGGTCGAGCGAGTAGGGTTTGACCACCGCCCCGGCGAAGCCTGCGGCGCGGTGCTCCGCCACCGCCGGGTCGTTGGAGTAGCCGCTCGAGACGATCAGGAGGGCCTGGGGGTCGATCGCGAGGAGTTGCGCCGCCGTTTCCTTTCCCCCCATGCCCCCCGGCACCGTCAGGTCGAGGAGGACGGCATCGAAGGGGGTGCCCGCCTCCCGGGCCTGCCGGTAGGCGTCGACCGCGGCGGCGCCGTCCGGGCAGGCCAGCGCCGTGTAGCCCAGGGCTTCGAGCATGCCCGTCGCCAGCTCCCGGATCATCTCCTCGTCGTCCATCACCAGAACCCGCCCTCTGCTTTGGCAGGGCGCGGGGTGCTCGGGCGGCGCGGCGGCCGGCCTGTGGCATTCCTCTCCGGCGGCGGGGAGATGGACCACGAAAACCGTCTCTTCGCCGGGGGACGACGAGACCCGGACGTCTCCCCCGTGGCGCCGGACGATGGAGTAGACGGAGCTCAAACCCAGGCCGGTGCCGCCGGGTTTGGTGGTGAAGTAGGGGTCGAAGACCCGGCCGATGACGTCGGGCGGGATGCCGGTGCCGGTGTCCCGGACCTCGATGCGCACGTAGCGGCCGGGCGGGAGGGGCCCCGCCCGCGGGGTGTCGAGGCAGACGTTGCTCCCCCGCACGGTCACCGTGCCGCCCGAGGGCATGGCCTGCTTCGCGTTCAGGAGCAGATTGTGGAGGACCTGGCTGAGCTGGCCCTCGTCGGCGTGGAGGCGCCACAGGTCGGGGGGGAGTTCCGTGAGGCCCCTCACGTTCGAGCCCCCCAGTGCAAAGGAAACCGCTTCCTCCACCAGGGCGGCGGCCTCCACGATCTTCCGGACCGGCGCGCCGCCCCGGGCAAAGGTGAGGAGCTGCCGGGTGAGGTCGGCGGCGCGCACGGCGGCCTTCTCGCACTCCCCGAGCCGTCGCGAGGCGGAGTGCTCCCCTCCCACCAGGACCCGAGCCAGGGAGAGATTGCCGAGGATTCCGGTGAGGATGTTGTTGAAGTCGTGGGCGAGGCCTCCGGCAAGGACCCCGAGGGACTCGAGCCGCTGGGCCTTGAAGAGATCTTCCCTGAGGCGGGCCTGCTCGGTCACGTCCACGGCGATGGAGAGCAGGCGCGGCGCGCCGTCCACGGTGATGACTTCGCCGCTGTAGAGGCAGTGGACGCGGCGCCCGTCCTTGGCGGTGAGGGCGAGCTCCAGGTCCGTCACCCGGCCCCGTTCCCGCAACTGCGCCACGAGCCGCTGCCGGTCCGGGGGCGCGATCCATCCGAGCTCCACCGAGGTGTGGCCCACGGCCTCTTCCCGGGAAAAGCCCGAGACCTCGCAGAAGGTGTCGTTGACCTCCAGGTAGCGGCCGTCTTCCAGGGCGCTCATGGCGATGAGGACCGGCGCGCGGTTGAAGGCCTTGGCGAACTTCTCCTCGCTGGCGCGCAGCACGTCTTCGGCCTGTTTGCGTTCGCTCATGTCCCGGATGACGGTCTGGAAGGTACCGTCGGGCATCATCCGGGTGTTCATCTCGATGGGCACCGTGGAGCCGTCCTTGCGGGTGAGCAAGCGCTCGCTGCGCACCGTCTTCCCCTCCCGCAGGAGGTCGTAGCGCAGGGGCACTCGCTGCCGCTCCTCCTCGGAGAAGAGGCCCGCGATGCTCTCGAGCTGCATGAGCTCTTCGGCCCCGTAGCCGGTGAGGGCCGTGGCGCTCAGGTTGGCGCCGATGATTCTTCCATTGGGATCGCCGTGCAGGATGGCGTCGGCGGCCAGGGCGATGAGGCCGCGGTAGCGCTCCTGGCTCGCCCGCAGGGCCTCTTCCGCCTGCTTGCGCTCGGTGATGTCCGCGATGACCCCCACGAGGGAGACGAGGTTGCCCTCGGCGTCCACGTGCCGGCGCCCGGTGAGATACCCCCAGAAGTCGGTCCCGTCGGCCCTTACGTAACGGCGCTCGATGGAGACGTGGTCGAGCTCGCCGGCGATGAGGCGGCGCATGCGGGCGTCGCCGGGCTCCCGCTCGGAAGGGTGGACGTGGGAGGGGTAGGTCGATCCGATGAACTGCTCCAGTGGCCACCCGAACATCTGGGCGGCGCGCCGGTTGGCGAAGGTGATCGCGCCGCCCGCATCCACCAGGAGGATGGCCGCCCGGGAGGTGTCGAAGATGACGCGCAGCCGTTCCTCCCGCTCCCGCAGCTCCCGCTCGGTGCGCCGCTCCTCGGTCACGTCCCGGGCCAGGGCGCTCACGTACTCGAGCCCGTCCCAGGTGCAGTGCCGGACCGTTACCTCCAGCAGCGCCCTCCGGCCCTCTGCCCCCGCTCCCTGCCGCTCGGCCTCGAAGGTCAGGCTTCCCCTGGCCTGGAGCCGCGCCCACGTCTCGGGGTGCCGCCGGGAGGGAAAGCCCGGGTAGAGGTCCGCGGCGTTCAGGGCCGCGACCTCCTGCGGGAACCGCCCCCACGCCTCCCAGGCAGCCCGGTTCGCGTAGAGGAGCCTGCCGTCGGCATCGGCCCACCAGAGGGGGGCCGGGAGGGAGTCGAGAGCGGACCAGGCCACCCCGGGCAAGGCGGTGGGTACAGCGGCGTTGGCGGTGGCCGACTTCGGGTCGTCCATGGCGTTCACTCGGGTCCTTGCGGCGGCCGGAGAGCCGGTCTGGCTCCCGTGGGTCTCGAGGAGGTTCTCCTGTCCAGATTGCGCGACCATGCCCCTTAACGGCCCTTGGGTGTACGTTCTGCACGGTCGGGTACGCCGGCAGCGAAACTTCTCTGCTTCGCTTTCCCGAGTGGCACTCGACATCGGAGGAGGATCCGGGTCAGATGCTCCCCAGGAGCACCACGAAGACCACGCCGGCGATGAGGGAGAAGATGGTGCTGTGGCTGCTGAGCTTGAAGCAGGAGGCGGGGATGAGCTCGTCGGCCGAGATGTAGACCATGACCCCGGCGGTGGCCGCGATCAGGAACCCCACGAACTCCGGCGGGATCGCCTGGTAGAGGGCGCGGCCCAGCAGGTAGCCGGCCACGATGGGCAGGGCGGTGGAGGCGCTCACCAGGAAGGCCTTGAACCGCTTCCCGGTGACGTGGAAGTAGGGCGCCGAGGTGCAGATGCCCTCGGGCACGTTGTGGATGCCGATGGCCACGGCGATGACGTAGGTGAGCCGGGAGTCGGACACCGAGCCCACCGCGATGGCCATGCCCTCGGGGAAGTTGTGGAGGAAGATCCCCAGGAGCAGGTAGACGGCGGTCTTGTTGAGGTTTCGGCCCTGCTCCTGCCCACAGAGCTCCGGGTGGAGGTGGGGCAGGAGCTTGTCCAGGCCGAACATGGCCACCGCCCCGGTCCCGATGCCCAGGGCGCACAGGGGCACGGAGCAGAACGTGAGGCTCTCGGGGATGAGCTCCAGAAACGAGATGGCGAGCATCACCCCGGCGGCGAAGCTCATCATGTTGTAGAGGAAGCGCTCACTCGGGACGCGCAGCACCCCGATCAGGGAGCCCAGGACGGGCCCCAGCACCGAGATGGAGATGACGGGGAGCAGGGGGTCCATGGACGCTCAGGCCCGGGCGTGAGACGTGAAGCGCGGGGCGGGCGCAGACCGGGGGAGGATGGGGCGAACGAAGGGACGTTCGCCCGTCCGTCCCGTGGCCCCAGCCCCCGCCTCACCGCGCGACAACATTTTCGCTTCGAAACATGCTACGGAAGCAGCTGCGCCCCGGGCCCCGCCCGGTACCGGAAGGTCTGGGTCCCTTGACCCGTGAACGTGACACCCTCCACCCGCAGGGTGAAGTCGTAATCGCCGGACTGCTGGGGAATGGCCGCTCCCCGGGTCTGGAGGGTGCTGAACTCCCGGGTGACCCGGTCGAAGAGCTGGGCGGAGGCGTCGCTCGACGGGTTCACGAGCAGTTGCCCTCCCCCGGCCTGGGCAATCTTTCCCAGGTTGTCCAGATCCCCCGGTCGAAACTCGGAGCCCAGGGCGAGCACGTGCACCGTGAGCCGCGGGTGGGCCCGGATGGCGTCGAGGGCGCCGTCGAGAGTCGTGGTCGGCCACCCGAAGCGCTCGTAGGCGGCGTTGGTCGAGGTCGTCTCGGTCGAGGGGGGGACGCGAGCGCTGGGTTCGACGGCGCTCATACTGTTGTCGAACCCGCTCAGGTTGTCGGCCCCGTCGGAGAGGATCACCAGGATGTGCTGGTCCCGGGCGCCCGCGGCCGTGCCGGCCTCGTGGGCGTCGGCCATCTCCCGGGCCATGAACTGCACGGCGGCGTAGAGCTTGGTCGCGGCTTCGAGGAGCGGGTCGGGGATGGCGGAGAGGTCGGCAGGGTTCCAGGTGCCCTGGCGGTGGAAGAGCACGTCGTTGAACCAGCAAACGTCCCAGGCAAACGTGCCGGGCCGGTCCTGCCAGAGGTCGCGTCCATCCTGCACGCTCTTGCGCGCCGCCTCCTTCATGGGGCCGAAGGCGGGGGGCGTGTGCCGGAGCATGGAGCCGCTGGCGTCGAGGACCAGGGCGTAGAGGACGCTCGCGGCGAGCTCCTGGGAGCTCTCCTGGAGCACCGACTCGTTGTCCACCGGCTCGCCGTCCACCAGCATCTCCACGGCGAGATCCGAGGGCGCCAGGGGCACCCCGTCGGCCCCCCGGGCGATGAACTGCACCACCACGGTGGTCCGGCCCCTGGCCGGGTCGTAGGTCACGCTCGGCTCCCCGGCGAGCTCCACCGTCAGGGAGCCCCGGGGCGGCGGGCGGGGAGATCCGTCGTCCTCGCTCCAGTCGTCGCTTCCGCACCCCCCGGCGCCCAAGGCCAGGAGCAGGGCGAGCAGTACCGCGGGAAAGAGAACGGGCAGGGCTGCCCGCCTTCGTCCGAGCCACCGAGACATGAATGCTCCTCCGGCGCGCAGCCGCGCGCTCGTCGTCCCCCGTTTCGTGCGGGGAGTATATCCCGTCGGGGGCGTGGGCCTCTACGGGTATCGGGGGCTGCCGTCGGGGTCCGCGGGGGGCGGGGGCGGCTCTTCCCGGTCGTCGCGAGGGGCTACCGCCCCTCCTACCACCCGCACGGGGAAGGGGTCGGTGACGCTTCCCGCGTAGAGGCTGCGGTGGGGGAAGGGGATCTCGATGCCGGCCGTGTCGAAGGCTTCCTTGATGCCCGTGTGGATGGTGTTTCGCAGCTCCACGAAGTTCTGGCGCACCGCCCACACCGAGAACTGGAAGTCCAGCGAGGAGTCGCCGAACCCGAGGAAGAGGATGAGCGGCTTTGGCTCTTCGAGGCAGAGAGGGTTCCTCTCGGCCACCTCCAGGAGCACCTCCTTTACCCGGCCCACGTTCTCCTTGTAGGCCACCCCCACCTTCACGTCGAGCCGGCGGATGGGAAAGCGGGTGAGGTTGGTGATCTCGGCCTTCACCATGGTCTCGTTGGGGACCCGCACGAAGAGGTTGTCGAAGGTGCGAAGCTTCACCGAGAGCAGGTCCACCGAGAGCACCTCGCCCGTGGTGCCCCCCACCGTGATGAGGTCCCCCACCACGAAGGGCTTCTCCGCCATGAGGAAGAGGCCGCTGATGAGGTTCGACGCCGAGGTCTGGGAGGCGAAGCCCAGGGCCACCGAGAGCACGCCGGCCGCCCCCAGGAGCACCGTGAGCTCGAACCCGAGCTCGCGCAGCACCGAGATGATCACCAGGACGACCAAGCCGTAGTAGCTGATGCGCCGGGCGAGCGCGCCCTGCTGGAGGCCGAAGTAGCGGGTCACCAGGCGGCCCACGTTGCGGCTGACGAGCCGGGTGACCAGAAGCCCCAATACGAGGATGACGAGCGCGTGGAACGCCGCGACGAGGCGGCCGCTGGCCAGCCAATCGCGCAAGATGTCGAGGACCTGGTTCACGTGGCTTCCTCCCTCACCCGATCAGGGCGCTCAAGGCCCGGACCAGGAGGTTCTTGTCCGCGTCTTCCCGGGGCCCGCTCACCAGGGCGGCTCCCTGGGCCTCCGGGGGGGGCCCCTTGTCGATGCGGAGCTCCGCCGTGCCCCCGTCGCTCACCATCTCCAGGGTGACGCCCTGGGTCCACAGGGTGCCCGGGGGCGACGCGTAGACCGAGAGGAAGGGCACGGGGAGGTTCAGGCGCTCGATGAGCACCGGCTTTTCGGTGCGGTTGCGGATGCGCACCGCGGCCACGGCCCGGTGGGGACGGCGGGGCACCTCGGAGAGCTCGGTGCGGCAGGTCGTGCGGGTGTCGTAGCAGACCTCCCCCTCCCGGGTCGAGGGTCCGAACCAGGTGTCGGAGGGGCGGTAGACCGGCACCTCGAGGAGCGTTCGCCCTCCTGAGCCCACCCGCACCCAGATCGGGGTGCTGATGTAGAGCCGGACCTCCTCGCCCGCCAGCACGTAGAAGGGGGTGTCGGGGCGCGACACCACCGCCCGGTCGGGGAGCGCCGGTTCCAGGGCCAGGGCGCCATTTGTGTGCTTCATGCCGTAGCGCGTCGCGGTGAGGTCCTTGCTCGGGATGGCCTCTCGACACGGGACCTCGACGCTCACGGCGTCGTCGAAGGGATCGTTGGTGCTCCCGTGTGCCAGGCGCCACTCGCCCGTGCGGCGCTGCGCCCACAGGGTGAGGGCTCCGATGCGCCAGCGGCCGGTCTGGCCGTCCTCCAGGGTATATTCGCCCCACCAGGGTTTGGGGGCAGCGGGGTTCTTCGTCATGGCGGACTCTGCCGTAGGGTGAGGGGGTAGGCGCGGGAGTGTCGACTCTTATGCAACAGGAGGCGCCCCGAAGTAAACCCCGCGGAGCGTCGGCGCCGGCTCTGGCTTCGGACCGGGCCGGCGCGTATCATCCACGCCCTTTGGAAGAGGTGGCGGGGGAGGGGAGGTGCGGGGTGCTCGGGACGGTGGTGAACACGGGGGCCGTGGTGGCGGGGAGCCTGGTGGGTGTGTGCGCGGGGCGGCGGATGCCCGAGCGCTTCCAGTCCATCCTCATGCAGGCCCTGGGGGTCTCGGTCCTCTTCGTCGGGATGCAGATGGCGCTGTCGGGCGGCCGCCCTCTCCTCTCCATCGGGTGCCTCCTCCTGGGGGCGGTCACCGGCGAGGCGCTGCGGATCGAGCAGGGGCTCACGCGCCTGGGGGGCTGGCTGCGGCGGCGGGTGGGGTCCGAGTCGGGGACCTTCGTCCAGGGGTTCGTCTCGGCGTCGATCCTGTACTGCACCGGCGCCATGATGATCGTGGGGTCGATCCAGGACGGGACCGTGGGCGACCCCTCGACCCTCTACGTCAAGTCGCTCCTCGACGGGGTCGCGTCGGTGGCGCTCGGGTCCTCCCTGGGGATCGGCGTCGCGTTTTCCGCCGGCTCTGTACTCCTGGCCCAGGGCACGGTGACCCTGCTGGCGTCCCAGCTCGCCTTCCTCCAGCGGCCCGAGGTCCTCGATGCGGTCTCGGGCACGGGCGGGCTCCTCATCCTGGGCATCGGCATCAACCTGCTGGGTCTCGCCGCCATCCGCACGGGCAACCTCATGCCCGCCCTCTTCTACGCCATCGCCGCGGCGCTGTGGGTGTGAGTTCCGGCCTCAGCCCAGGACCACCCGGAGGCGCTCGCTTCCCGCCACGTTCGACCGCAGCGCCAGGGCCTGCTCGGGGTCGACGCCCACGTCCCGGGGGTCCAGGACCCGCTCGATGCTCCGGGCGCAGGGCTTGTCCCCCGCCTCGCCGGTCTCCCGGAGGTCCCGGTCCACCGGGTAGGGCAGGGGGCGCCCGTCTGAGTTCTTCATCACCCGCACCCAGGGGCGCAGCAACTGGTCGCGGTTCTGGCGCACGACCACGCCCGTCTCGCCCGTGTCGAGGCGCACCGCCGAGCCCACCGGGTAGATCCCAAGGCACTGGATGAACTTGCGCACATAGATGGGGTGCAGCAGCGAGCCCGCCCACTCGTACGCGCGCTTGAGGGCGTGGCCGGGAGTCACGCCCCGGCGGTAGGCGCGCTCCGTGGTCATGGCGTCGTACACGTCGGCGATGGCTGCGATGAGGCCGAACTTGCCCGCCGCGAGCCCGGCGAGCCCGCGCGGGTACCCGCTTCCGTCGTAGCGCTCGTGATGATTGAGGGCCACCAGGGAGCACTCGTCGGGGATCGTCGGGCACCGCAGCATCAGGTCGGCTCCGTGGGCCGCGTGGGTCTTCATCAGCTCGAACTCCCTGGGGTGGAGGGCGCCCTTCTTCTTCACGAGCTCCGGCGGCAGGCGCACCTTTCCCAGGTCGTGGAGGATGGCCCCGATTCCCAGCCGCAGGAGCTCCTCGTGGAGGATGCCCAGGTGAGCCCCCAGGTGAATGGCCAGGACGCCGACGTTGAGGCAGTGGTGCAGGGTGTAGTCGTCGAAGCTCTTGATCCGCGAAAGGCTCAGCAAGGCGTCGCGGTTGCGGAACGCCGACTCGATCATCTTCGTCACCGACTGGCGGGCCTGCTCCCCGTCGGGAACCTTGCCCAGGCGAACGTCCGCGAAGGCCTTCTGCACAGAAGCCCGCGCTTCTTCGTACACTTCCCTTGCCTTGCGTAGCTCTTCCTCGAAGGGGATCTCCTCTTCCTGCCGGGTGGGTGACCCCGTGGCCGGCTCGGCGACCTCCGCCAGCTCCTCCTTGAGGCGCTGCCGCAACACCTGGTCGGCTTCCTCCGGATGGTACGCCTTGGAGCTGTCCCTTCCCCGGGCGGTGTCGATGTAGACTTCGTCGATTGCCTGGTCGAGCACGATCTGGATGTCGCGCGGGCTGCGCAGGGTCTTGCGGTTGGTGAGAAAGGGGTGCTGGAGCCAGGGCGAGTTGAAGTCGGTCACGAACATGCCGACTTCCAGGTCTTGGCTGCGAATCTTCTTGATCACGGGGTTCCCCCGAGCCCGGACCCGCCGGGCGCGTCGTGCGGTGCCGGCGCCAGTTCTACGGATCGGCACGAAGGAGGGCGGGCTCAAGGGGAGGCTCGGACGAGGGCGAACGGGGAACGCGGAGTGAGGAGTGAGGAGTGAAAGGCCGGCGGCGTCCCCCCACGTCGAGGGCAGCGGCGGCCCACGATCCGCCACCTCGGTGGCAAGCGGGTTCCGGGAGCCCTTGCGCTCCGCCCCGCAATCCGCGATGTTCGGAGGCAGCGTAGCCGAGGGAGCCGGGGCGCCGAGCCCCCCGCTTTCGGCCTCGCTGCTGAGGTTCGGTCGAGGCGGTACGGGGCCCTGACCAATGGCCAGGACTCCCGGAACCCGCCCCAAGAATTTGGTGTTGGAATTTGGTGGCCGCGCCGATAGAGCAATGGGGGCAGGAGGAAATTCGTGCAGGTCCTGGTGGTGGACGACAGCGCCCTGGTGCGCCGAATGGTGCGCGCCACTCTCGAAGGGGCGGGACTCGTCTGCCACGAGGCGGCCGACGGCCTCGAGGCCGTACGCCTGGCGCTGCGAAACGTCTACGTCCTCGTGGTCACCGACATCCAGATGCCGAACCTCGACGGGCTGAAGTTCATCCAGCGCTTCCGTGCCAGCCGGAAGAGCAGCGGGGTCCCGATCCTGGTTCTCTCCTCCCAGCGAGACCACGCCACGGTGCTCCGCGCCCGGGCGCTGGGCGTGCAGGGGTTCGTGCTCAAGCCCGTGGAGCCCGAAGAGCTCCTGGAGCGGGTTCGGGCGGCCCTGGCCCACCCCCCCGAGTGACCTCGCTGCGGGCAGACGCAAGACAAGGGCCCGGCTCCTGGGAGCCGGGCCCTTGCTTCGCGGTACAGCGCGACGGCGCTCAGCCTTTGATGATGCGTGGGAGGATCATCTGGTGGTGGGCGCAGATGGACCTGGGGTTCT
>JBFLZB010000012.1:0-15177 GCA_040756475.1 Thermodesulfobacteriota bacterium | reverse complement strand
GCGGCCAGCGCCTTCTCGACGGCCTGGATCTCCTCGTAGCTCTCCGCCGAGCTCGCCAGCTGGCGCTCGGATAGGGGCTGCCCGAACTCGGGCATCTTCTCGAAGTACGGTCTCATCGGTTCCTCCACAGGTGAGGGGCATGGGCCCGGCGGCGCCCCGCGTCCCGGGCCTCTGCCGCCGAGTGTTCGTCGCTCAGGGGCTCAAGGGGCGATCAGGCGATCACGAGCAGCACCGCGTCCTCTTCCACGGCGTCCCCTGCCTTGACCCGGATCTGCTGGACGACCCCTGCCGCCGGGGCGAAGAGCTCCGTCTCCATCTTCATGGCCTCGAGGATCACGACCGGGTCGTCCTTCTGCACCTGGTCGCCCTGCTTGCACTCCACCTTCCACACCTTTCCGGACAAGGGGGCTCTGAGCTCGATCATGTCTTCGTCTCCCGGCCGGACAGCCCGGCCTCTGTGGTGGAGGCCCTGCGCGAAACGCAGGACGCCGTCTTCAGGGTCTGAGGGGTCGCTCCCTGCCGTCAGCCGAGAATGGACAGGAAGATGCCTGCCGCGATCAGCGTGCCGAGCACGCCCGCGATGTTCGGTCCCATGGCGTACATGAGCAGATAGTTCTGCCGGTCCGCCTCGGCGCCGACCTTGTGGACCACCCGGGCGGCCATGGGCACCGCCGAAACCCCCGCGGCCCCGAGGAGGGGGTTGATCTTGTCCCGGGTGAACAGGTTCATGAACTTGGCGATGAGGATGCCGCTGCCGGTGCTGACCATGAAGGCGACGAGGCCGAGGAAGAACACGAAGATCACTTCCGGGCGCAGGAAGGACTCCGCCTTCATGGTGGCGCCCACGCTGATTCCCAGGAAGATGGTGACGATGTTCATCAGCTCGTTCTGGCTCGCGCCCGTCAGGCGTTCGACCACCTTGGACTCCCGGAAGAGGTTCCCGAGCATGAACATCGCCATCAGGGGTGCCGACGCGGGGATGAGCAGGATGACCGTCAGGGAGGAGATGATCGGGAAGAGGATCTTCTCCAGTTGGTGGACCTTCCGGCCCTTGCTCATCCGGATCTTGCGCTCCGCCCGGGTGGTGAGGAGCTTCATGACGGGGGGCTGCAGCAGGGGAACCATGGCCATGTAGGAGTAGGCGGCCACCGCAACGGTCCCCAGCATCTGGGGCGCCAGCCGCGACGAGAGGTAGATCGTCGTCGGGCCGTCGGCGCCCCCGATGATCCCGATGGTGGCGGCCTCCTTGAGGTCGAAACCGAAGAGAACCGCGCAGAAGAAGGTGAGATACACCCCCACCTGGGCCCCGGCTCCCAGAAAGATCAGCCTCGGCTGGCTGAGCATGGGCCCGAAGTCGGTCATGGCGCCGAGCCCCAGGAAGATCAGGGGGGGGATGACTTCCCACTTGATCCCATAGTGGTAGAAGCGCCAGAGAAGCCCGTGCCCCTCGTCCATGAGGCCCGTCATGGGCAGGTTGGTGACCAGGATGCCGAAGGCGATGGGGAGCAGCAGCAGCGGCTCGTACTGTTTGGCGATGGCCAGGTACAGGAGGACTGCTGCAATGGTCCACATGACGGCCATGCCCCAGGTGACCTGGGGGAAGCCCGACAGGGTCAGCAGCTCCAGGAGCGAGGACAGGGCTCCCTCGGTCATGATTGCCCCTTCTCGACCAGGCGATCCACGGCCGCCGCAGTGATCCGGATCGCAGCGTAGAGGAGCCCCATCCCCAGAAAGACCCCGAAGGAACCTACACCGAACACGAGAAACGCGTCACCCATTCGTCACCTCCCCCGGGCCTGGCCCGGTCGTCCGTCCGCAAGGGCGGTATCCTTTGCGAGCGGCATGCCACGGGGGCTCCGAGGTCTTCTTTCCCCGGTTTTCTGGCTTTTTCCCGGGGGCGCTTCCCCTCGCGGGTGCGGCGCGGGTCCGGGACTGTCGGAGCGCCCCAACACCCCTCCCCCGAGGGGCCGAGGTCTCCGGGGCCGCGGCGCGATGTCCGGGGAGTGTAGGAAAGTTCATACATGTCCGGACGGACAGTCAGCCCAGCCCCCAGGCCCTTGGGGCGGCAACCCGCGGCGCGGCGCGCCCCGGGGGAGGGGCGCTTTTCTGCGTGGAAAGGCCGCCCCAAGGCACGGCAAGGCCGCCGGGTTTGAACCGAGCGGGGAAACGGGGTAGAAACGGGGCGTCGGCCGGAGGCCGGCTGCGCCGGTGCCCCCGGTCCGGCCGCCGCGGCGCTCCTCCAGCCCGGGCCTGCCATGAACGAACCGAACCGATCCCTTTCGCAGGGCGACCCCCGGTCCGGCGTGCTCCTGCCGGTGCTGGAGTTCCTGCGCCGTCATGCGCCCTTCGACCGGATGGACACGGAGCACCTCGTCTTTCTGGCGGAGCGGCTCAAGCTGACCTTCTACGCCAGGGGGGAGAAGATCACGGATCCCGACGGAGGTCCGGCCTCTCGCCTCTACATCATCCAGCGGGGCCGGGTGCGCGGCGAGATGCCCGGCGCCGAGGGCGAGGGCTCCGGGGGCGCCTGGGAGCTGGGGCCCGGGGAGTGCTTCCCCTTGGGGCCGCTCCTCTCCCCCCGGCCGGTGCGCACCGTGCACCGGGCCGCCGCGGACACCTTCTGCTTCGAGCTCGAGCAAGAGGACTTTCGCAGGCTGCTGCGGCTCTCCCCCGCGTTCCACGACTTCTGCACCCGCCGGCTCGCGAGCCTGCTGGACCAGATGCACCGCCAGGTCCGGGCGAGCGCCGCCACCGGACCGGGCCAGGATGCCTGCCTCGACGTCACCCTGGGGAGCTGTCTTCGGCGGGAGCCCGTCACCTGTCTGGCGACGACCCCCATTCGGGAGGCCCTCCAGTCGATGGAGCGCGAGAACGTGGGCAGCGTGGCGGTGGTGGACGGGGAGGCCCTGCCCCTGGGCATGTTCACCCTGCACGATCTCCTCTCGCGGGTGGCCTTGGCGGGCCGCGGTCTCGACGACGAGGTCGGAGAGGTGATGACCCCCGAGCCCCTCACCCTGCCGCCCTCGGCCTTTGCCTTCGAGGCGGCCCTGCTCATGGCCGACCGCGGGGTCCGCCACGTGTGCGTGGCGGAGGGGGGGCGTCTCAAGGGGGTGATCTCCGAGAGGGATCTGTTCTCCCTCCAGCGGGTCGGCCTGGTGCGCCTGAGCCGTTCCATCGCCCGCGCCGACACCATCCCGGCCCTGGCCCGCCTGGTGCCGGACATGCTGCAGTTGATCACCCAGATGATCGCCCAGGGCGCCCAGGTGGAGCAGGTCACCCAGATCATCACCCTGCTCACCGACCGCATCACCCGGCGCGTGATCCAGCTCTGCCGCCGCGAGCTCTCGCCGCCCCCGGTTCCCTTCACCTGGCTGGCCTTCGGCAGCGAGGGACGCAAGGAACAGACCCTGAAGGTGGACCAGGACAACGGCATTGTCTTCGAGGTCCCCGAAGGAGCATCCCCCGCGGCCGTTCGGGAGGCGATCTTGCCCTTCGCCCGAGCCGTAAACGAGGGGCTCCACCGGGTCGGCTATCCCCGGTGCGCCGCCGGCATCATGGCCGGCAACCCGGCGTGCTGCCTGAGCGCCGGGGAGTGGCGGGAGCGGTTCGCGGGGTGGATGGCGCAGGAGGCTCCCGAGGCACTGGAGGAAGCCAGCATCTTCTTCGACCTGCGGGCGATCGACGGCCCCCGCGGCCCCGCGGACGAGCTGGGCGCGTGGCTCCTCCAAAGGGCGGCCGGCGATTCCGGATTCTTGCGCCGGATGGCGGCCCTTGCCCTGCGAGAGCGCCCGCCCCTGGGCCTGGTGCGGGGCTCGGCGGTGGCCGAGGAGGCAGGTCCTCCCCCCACCGTGGACCTCAAGGCCCAGGGGCTGACGCCCTTCGTGGACGGAGTGCGCGTCCTGGCCCTGGCCCATGGAATCGAAGAGGTCTCCACCCTGGCGCGCATCGACGCCCTGGCCCGGGGGGGCCACGTGGCCCCCGAGGAGGCCGAGGTGTGGGCGCGGGCCTTCAGCTACGTGCAGTTGCTCCGGGTGCGCCACCAGCGCGCCGAGATCGCGGGGGGCCGCCGGCCGGGCAACCGCGTCGGCCTGGACGTGCTCAACGAGCTCGACCGGCGCATCCTCAAGGAGGCGTTTCGGCAGGCCCGCAAGCTCCAGGCACGCGTGGCGCGGGATTTTTCTCTGTGAGGCGCCTGCTTGAGCTGTTTCGCCCCCGGCCGGAGCTGGACGAGGGCATCCGGGCCCGCCTTTCCCAATGGCGCGAGATGCCGGAGCCGTCCCCGAGCACGCCGCTGAGCGAGGCGCGCTTCGTGGTGGTGGACGTGGAGACCACCGGCCCCAACGCGCACAGAAGCGAGCTCCTGTCCGTGGGGCTCGTTCCCGTAGGGCCGGCGGGGGTGGAGTTGGGGGGGCTTGAGGAAATCGTCCTGCGCTGGGAGCACCAGAAGATCGACAAGGAGAACCTGGTGGTCCACGGCATCTCGCCCACCGAGTCCTCCGCCGGGCTGGAATCCTCCGAGGCATTGACCCGCGTGCTCGAGCACATCGGCAAGTGCTGGCTGGTTGCCTTCCGAGCCGATTTCGACCGCCGCGTGCTGGGCCGCAGCCTACGCCAACGGCTCGGCGTGGGGCTGCACAACCCCTTCCTGGACGTGGCCATGCTGCTGCCGGGGCTCTACCCGGAGGGCACCGCAGGGCTCCACAGCCTCGACGACTGGCTCGGGCACTTCGGCATCCCGGCGCCGGCGCGCCACCGCGCCTCTGCCGATGCCCTGGTCACGGCGGAGCTCCTGCTCCTGGTGCTGGCGCGGGCTCGCCGGGTGCGAAAGCCCGATCTCGCGGCCCTGGCAGGCATCGGCCGGGCACAGAGCCGGCTGCGCCGGATGCGCCTGTAGTGCTCTCGAAAGACCTGAAATCTGGAACTGGTCTTGCGAGGGACAGCACAAGGCCCCCGGCCGCGCCGTCGAAATCGGTATTGGTATCGGTATCGAAATCGCCCCCGACTCCGAATCCGACGCAAGACAAGGGCCCGGCTCCTGGGAGCCGGGCCCTTGCTTCGCGGTACAGCGCGACGGCGCTCAGCCTTTGATGATGCGTGGGAGGATCATCTGGTGGTGGGCGCAGATGGACCTGGGGTTCTGGTAGGCGGATCCGGCAAACGCCTGCATGTACCTGCGCACGTCGGGCAGGGCGACCACCTCGTCCACGTAGCCGTGCTTGGCGCAGTAGAGGGGGCGGCTCTTGTCGTAGTACTTCTTCACCAGCTCGTTCATCTTCTCCATGATGGGCGCCAGGGGCTTTCCGGCGTCCTTTTCCTTGACCAGGCGCCGGGCGTAGCTCGCGGCGGCGGCGGTCTCCCCGTGCATCACGTAGATCTCGGTGGTGGGCACCCCCAGGGTAAACGCGTTGTGGTTGTTGGCCGTGGGGCCGCCCATCACGTAGTGGGCCGCGGCGGTGCCCTTGCGGAGCACCACCAGCATCTGGGGCACGTCGGTCTGCTCGATGGAGTAGATGAGGCTCTGCCCGAGCCCCAGGAGCTCGGCCTTCTCGGCGATGTCGCCCACGTCGATGCCCGAGGTGTCCTGGAACCAGATGATCGGCACCCGGTCGCGCCCGCACAGGGTGACGAACTCGTTCATCTTGATGAGCCCCCGGCGGTAGAGCTTGCCGCCGATGCCCGGGTAGTCGGCGTACTCGGGGTAGCCCTTGGGCAAAAACCCCTGGTTGTTGGCGATGACCCCGCACAGGAAGCCGTCGACCTTGACCAGGCCGCAGTAGATGTCGGGGCCGAAGTCGGGCTTGAACTCCAGGTGCTCGCTGCCGTCCACCAGGCGCGCGAGCACCTCGGGGAAGGAGTAGGTGCGCTTCTGGTTGAAGGGCACCAGGCGGTTGGCCTCCTCGGGGCTGAACTTGGGGGCCTTGGGCTCGGCCACCCGGAAGAAGCTCGCGTCGTAGGCCGGAAGCTTCTTCATGTAGTCCTTGATGCCGTCGAGCACCCCCTGCTCGGTCTCGTAGACGTACTTGAAGAAGCCGGTGGCCCCGTGGTGGATCTCCACACGGCCCGGGGCCACCTCCTTGAACTTGCGGGTGGCCTCGATCAGGGCCTCGCACCCGGCCTCGTCGAAGTAGCCCTTGGGGCTCATGCCGCTGACGATGCCGCCTCCGCCCACGGCCATGTTGGCGTCCTTGTGGGCGAGCAGGATCGTGGGGCTGATGGACTGGTAGCCCCCCCCGGCGGGATTGGTGCCGTAGATGGCCGCCAGGATCGGCACCCCGAGCTTCTGGAGCTCGGCGTGGCGAAAGAAGGTGGTGCCCCCACCCCGGCGGTCGGGGTAGACGAGCTCCTGGTTGGGCAGGTCCACCCCCGAGCAGTTGACGATCCACACCAGGGGGACGTTGAGCCGCTTGGCGAGGTCGGTGACCCGCAGCATGTTCTCCGACTGGCCGGCGATCCAGGCCCCCGCCATGACCTTGTTGTCGAACCCCACCACCACGGCCCACTTGCCCTGGATCTTGGCCAGGCCGTCCACGATCCCGGTGGTGCCGTACTCGTTTTCCGCCGGGTCGAAGATGGTGTGGAGCGGGCACCAGGTGCCCGCATCCACCAGGTACTCCAGGCGCTGCCACACGGTCATCTGGCCGCGCTCGTTGATCTTCTTGGCGGGCAGCCCCGCCTCCTGCACCCGGGCCACCTCGGCGGCCAGCGCCTTCTCGACGGCCTGGATCTCCTCGTAGCTCTCCGCCGAGCTCGCCAGCTGGCGCTCGGATAGGGGCTGCCCGAACTCGGGCATCTTCTCGAAGTACGGTCTCATCGGTTCCTCCATGGGTGAGGTGACAAACGTCGGGCAGCGGGGCAATTGCCCCGGCCGGCACGCAAGAACCGTTCCTCGGAGTCCGCGCTGCACTGACCGAGCGGACCGGGGGACGATACACGCCCCTTCGTGGCCCTGCAAGGCTCTCGCCCCGGTGGCGGGCGTTCCCGGCCGGGCGCGCTTGTGCGCCGCCCCAAGTCGCCCTTTCCCCCAAGCGGCCGAGTCCGGCGACGCGGGCGAGGACCGGTCGGGAAAGGGGACCGGGTCTTTCCAAGGCCGGCGACACGCAGTGGCCGACTGGTGAAACCTTCCTGTCCTGCGTTGAAAGCTCAGGCCGTGGGGATGGCGGTGTGGCCGATGGCGGCGGCGCGGTGACCCGACCCGGCAGGTCCTTGGGAAGAATTCTTCCGCTTCTGGGAAGGAAATGAGCCTCCCATTCCGGCGCGCGTCGGACCATTGCGTCTGCAACCCTCTGAAATTGCAGCAGAGTCTCTTTGGGTACGACCTATGCATTCCCAACATATCATCGCGGCACCCGGTCCCGCCCGCCCACGCAGGTCGCCGAACCGGAAAGGAGGTGACAACACAGCGAGCCGTCGTGCGGGGGGGATTTCACCCATTGTGGCTTCGGCAGGGCGTGTTTCGATCGAGGGGCCCGCGCAGGATGGTCTCCAGGGAGGGCGTGTTCCCGGAAGATTGCCCCGCCCCAGTGCCTGGGGCGTCTCCGGAAGAGGAGCACTGCCATGGGCGCGAACCGACGCGCGACGCTCGTCCTTGCAGCCGCTGGGCTGCTGGCCTTAGCCGGCTCTCCGGCCGGGGCCGACGTCACCTACACCCTCGACGCCGACTTCGACCAGGGAACCCTGGTCAACGTCAACCACGACATCCCCGATCAACTCCAGCTCAACACCGTCACCGGGGGAACCTTCCCCTTCATCAACGTGGCCGCCTCGGACCGGGGCACCATCGTGCGCATCGACACCGTCACCGGCGCCGTGGTGGGCGAGTACTGGAGCGCGCCCCAGCCCATGGCCAAGAACCCGTCGCGCACCACCGTGGACCTGGCGGGAAACGTGTGGGCCGGCAACCGAAATGAAGCCGGGTCTATCGGCGGCGTCCAGCATGGCTCGGTGGTCAAGATCGGCCTCCTGGTGGGGGGCACCCGAGTCGACGCGGGGGGCGCTCCCAATCCCGCCGGGGCCTATCTGGCTCCGCCGTTTTCCTACAACACCTGCGTGGACCGCGATGGGGACGGCCTCATCAAGACCTCCCGGGGCCTCGGGGACATCCGGCCCTGGCCCAGCGTGACCGACGGGCTCGGGAGTACCGACGGGGCAGCCCACGGCGCCCGGGTCCAGGACGCGGACGACGAGTGCATCCTGATCTTCCAGCGGGTGGCCGGCGCCCCCCAAGTGCGCCACGTCTCGGTGGACGCCAACAACGACGTGTGGGTCGGCGGCTACCCCTTCTCGCCCACCACCTTCCGGAAGCTCGACGCCGCAAGTGGCCTGCCGGTGGCGAGTTTCTCTGCCTCGGCCCTCGGGTGCGGGGGCTACGGCGGGCTCATCGACGCCAACAACGTCCTCTGGTCGGCCACCATCTCCCAGAACCGGCTCCTGCGCTACGACCTCTCCGCGATGTCCGGGGCATGCCTCGTCGCGTCCCAGTCCTACGGTCTGGGGATCGACACCGCGGGGTTCATCTGGAACGCCCTCTGGACGAACAACACCATCTTGAAGTTCAGCCCGGCCGGCGCGCTCCAGGCAGGCTTTCCGCGGCCCACCGGCGGGAGCGCGAGCCGGGGCGTCGCGGTGACCGGGGCGGATAACAACGTGTGGGTCGCCAACAGCAGCAGCAACAACGTGACCCGTTTGGACAACGCCGGCAACCTGCGAAAGACCATCCCCGTGGGCGGCACCCCCACGGGCGTGGCCGTGGACGCCGCCGGGAAGGTGTGGGTGACGAACTACAGCTCCCACACCGTGATGCGCATCGACCCGAACGGGGGGGGCGACGGCCTGGGAGCCGTGGACCTCACGGTACCGCTGGGCGCGGGAGCCGGCCCCTACAACTACAGCGACATGACCGGGGCCGTGGCCTTCGGGGCGACCACCGGCCAGGGAACCTGGACGGTGGTCCACGACAGCGGGGCGGCGGGGAGCCCCTGGGGCACCATTCTTTGGAACACCGAGCCCCAGGGGAGCGTGCCCGCCGGCGCGAGCATCCTGGTGGAGGCCCGAGTCGCGGACTCCGAGGCGGGCCTGGCCAGCCAGGCCTACTTCCAGGTCTTCAACAACGTTCCCTTCACCGCCGCCGGGCGGTTCGTGGAGATGCGGGCCATCCTGCGCCCCAACGACCAGGGCCAGAGCCCCGTGCTCTCGGATCTGTCTCTCCTCGGCGCCGGCGGACCCGCCGGCCCCTGCGACGTGGACGGGGACGGCGACATCGACAAGATCGACATCTTCGCCATCCAGTCGGCCCGGGGCACCTCCGCCCTTCCCGGAGACCCCCGCGACGCCAACGGCGACGGGATGATCTCGGTCCTCGACGCCAAGCTGTGCATTCCGCTGTGCACCCGTCCCAACTGCGCCCTGCAGTGAGGGGCCGAGACCAAGAGGAGGAGCGCACCATGAAACGGTTTCTCGCGTTGCTGTGCGGCCTGGGGCTGATCCTGGGGGCGGCGGGAGGTGCCCGGGCAGTCACCATGGCCGACCTCTTCGGCGGACAAACGATCACCGTCGGAGACAAGCTCTTCTCGGACTGGGAGCTCTTTGGCGTGTTCGTCACCGACGACGCCTTCCTCCCGGACTTCAGCCAAATCGAAGTCACGGGCCTGGACCCCCTCTCCCTCAACCCCGGGCTCATGTTTGAGGCAAACGAGCAGCTGTCCGTCTCGGGGTTGATGAATTACATCGACCTGGACTTCGGCTTCACCGTCACCGTCCTCGACCCGCTCCTGCGGATCAAGGACAACTCCCTGTCCTTGATGCAAGCCACCATCGGGCGGGTTGACGTGGATTTCGGGGATCCGCTGATCGCGATCTACGAGTGGGTGTACGACGCGGCCGGAAGCGAGCTCGCGGAGAAGTACGTAGAGTTTAGCTTCTTGAACGACACGATCTCCGATCAGGCCCAGTTTGCGCCTCAGCAGATGATCCACGTCCGCAAGAACATCCTGGTCTCGTCCTTGGACGAGGGAGACTTCGCTAGGCTGGATAGATTCGACCAGCGCTTCTCCCAGGCGGTCATCCCGGAGCCGGGCACGTTCCTGCTCCTGGGCTCGGGGCTGGCCGGCCTGGCGGCCTGGAGGCGGCGCAGGGGCTGATTGAAGCAGGGCCAGAACGATCCACCCCCACCGAAGAGCCCACCGCCCCGGCGGTGGGCTCTTCTCACCGGGCCTGGGGGCCGAGCTCCACCGCCCTCGGCCGCTCGCCATCCGGGGGGGCCCGGGTGCTGGAAACCTTCCTCTCTCGCCCTTGACATGCGCACGACTTACGCATACACTTCCGCCCCATGACGACCCATTACCTCACCCCCAAGCAGAAACAGGTGCTCTCCTTCATCCGGGGGTATGCCGAGACCCACGGCTACGCGCCCACCCAGCAGGAGATCGCCCGGCACTTCGGGTTCCGCTCCCTGGGCACCGTCCAGAACTACCTGGTGCGCCTGGAGGAGCAGGGGCTCCTGCGGCGGTCCTGGAACGCCAAGCGCGCCCTGGAGGTGGTGGACCCCGAGGCGTCGTCCGGACTGGCGCTGCCGCTCCTGGGCTGGGTGGCCGCGGGGCGCCCCATCGAGGCCGTGGCCTCGGACGACAGCCTCGAGGTGCCGCCGTGGATGCTCGGGGGGGGGGAGCACTTCGTGCTCCGGGTCAAGGGGAGCTCCATGGTGGAGGACGGGATCCTGGACCGGGACTACCTGGTGGTGCGCCGCCAGGCCACGGTGAACGACGGGCAGACCGTGGTGGCCGTGCTCGACGGGGAGGCCACGGTGAAGCGGTTCTACCGCGTCGGGACGGGGGTGGAGCTGCGGCCGGCGAACAGCGCGATGGAGCCCATTCGGGTGCCCAAGGGCGCGCCCTTGCGGATCGAAGGGGCCGTGGTGGCGGTGATCCGGCGGTGCGAGTGAGAGCCTGTGAAGGAATCGTCGCGCAGCAGACTGTTTCACAGGCTTTGAGGAGGGGTGTGGTGCGAGCCGTGGGGAAGATCGGCCAGGCGCTGGCAGCGGGCTGCGGGTTTCTGGCCGGGTACTCGTGGGGGGTGTACCAGTGGGCCCAGTCCGCGGTCGGGGGGCGCGACGAGATCCTCCGGGCGGCCCTGCTCCCGGGAGGCGCGCTCTCGGCCGGGTACGCGCTGCTGACCGCCGGGTTGTTCTGGGCCTGGCTGCCTGCCCCCTCGGTCACGGGCCTGCGGGCCGTGGTGGCCCCGGTGGCGTTCACGGCGTCCGTCGCCGTGGGGCTCGGGGGCATCCGCGCGGCCCTCTGGCTGCTCGGGGGTTGAGCACCCCTGGGTCGGGTCCCCCGGGAGGCCTCCTGCCCACCCGAAGACGCGGGGCGTGGTTCGGGATTCCGGTTGCTCCGCCGGGCGCTTGACCCCCCCGAGTTCCGGCGGCTAAGATTCCGCCTCCCCCCAAGAATCCCTGCGACCCGAGGCGCCCCATGCCGCCTGCTGCTCTCCAGAGCACCGTGGACCTCACCGCCCGGGTCGGGCCCCTCACCCTGCGCAATCCCGTGGTCGCGGCCTCGGGTACCTTCGGTTACGGGCAGGAGTTCGCCCCCTACGTGGACCTGGCCGCCTTCGGGGCCGTGGTGGTCAAGGGGCTGAGCCTGGCGCCTCGGGCCGGCAATCCGGTGCCCCGAATCGTCGAGACGCGGGGGGGCATGCTCAACGCCATCGGGCTGCAAAACGTGGGAGTGGAGGCCTTCGAGCGGGAGAAGATGCCGGTACTGCGGGACCTCGGGGTCCCGGTCATCGCCAACTTCTTCGGGAACACCGAGGACGAGTACAGCGCCTGCGCCCAGCGCCTGTCCCGGGTCGAGGGCTTGGCCGCCCTCGAGATGAACATCTCGTGTCCCAACGTGAAGGCCGGGGGGATCGCCTTCGGCACCAATCCCGACCTCACCCGGCGGGTCGTGACCGTGGCGCGCCGGGCCACGGAGCTTCCCCTCATCGTCAAGCTCTCCCCCAACGTCACCGATATCCGCCCCCTGGCTCGGGCCGCCGTCGAAGGGGGGGCGGACGTGCTCAGCCTCATCAACACCCTCACCGGGATGGCCGTGGACCTGGATCGGCGCCGCCCGGCCCTGGCCAACCTCACCGGGGGGCTCTCCGGGCCCGCCGTCAAGCCCGTTGCCCTGCGGATGACGTGGGAGGTGCTCCAGGAGGTCAGCGTGCCGGTGATGGGGCTCGGGGGCATCTGGGACGCCCGCGACGCCCTGGAGTTCCTGTGCCTGGGTGCGCGGGCGGTGCAGGTGGGCACTGCGAACTTCGTGCGCCCATGGGCGGGCCGGGAGATCGCCGAGGGCATCGGCCAGTACCTGGCCCAGCAGGGCGTCGAGCGCCTGGACGACTTCGTCGGCACCTTCCGGCCGAGCCGGAGCTGAGGGGGTACGCCTCGGCGGCCTTCTGCCCGTTGCTCCGGCCCGGGGGCACGGGCGCCGTGGCGGGAGCTGCGGCGCCAGGTCGCCGGGGCCGGCGAAGTCCTCCCGTTCTTGCCCTCCTCTGTCTTCCCTTTCTCACTCCGCCTCCCGGTAGTTGCACCCCGGCCTGCGCCGTCGAAATCGATGTCGAAATCGACCCCGGCTCCAATTGCGATTTCGATTTCGATCGGGTAAGGGGATAGGGACGCACAGGCCTGGACGGCAGTCCGAGGCGCAGCCTCGTGACGTTCCCCGCCGGGAGGAGGTGCCGGTGATCCTGGTGGACGGGGCGATGGGGGAGGGGGGTGGGCAGGTGCTCCGGACCTCTCTGGCCCTCTCGCTGGTGACCGGTCTGCCCTTTCGTATCGAGCGCATTCGGGCGGGGCGCCCGCGCCCCGGGCTCGCCGCCCAGCACCTGCGCTCGGTGGAAGCCGCGGCGGCGGCGGGAGGGGCCCGGGTCGAAGGAGCTTCCAAGGGTTCGGCCGCCCTGACCTTTGCACCCCGCGGCGTTTCGCCCGGGGACTACCACTTCGACGTGGGGACCGCCGGTGCGGCCTCCCTCGTCCTCCAGACGGTGGCCCTTCCCCTGGCCCTGGCGGAGGGGGCATCGACGGTTGGCGTCACGGGGGGCACCCACGTGCCCTGGAGCCCCAGCGCCCACTACCTGGAGCGCCAGTGGGCGTGGGCCCTGGAACAGGTCGGCGCGCGGCTGGAGGTGCGGCTTGCCCGCGCCGGGTTCTACCCCCGGGGCGGGGGCGAGATCACCGCCCGGATCGAGCCGGTCCGGGGGTTTCGACCGGTGCGCTGGATCGAGCCGGGGAGACTACTCGGAGTTTCCGGAATCTCGGCCGTGGCGAACCTGGATCCCTCGATTGCGGCCCGCCAGGCCCGCCGGGCCCGGGAGAGGCTGGCGGGGCTCGGCGTGCCGGTGGCGGTGGACGTGCAGAGCATCGATGCCCCTTCGCCGGGGACGTTTCTCTTCCTGGAGGCGGCCTTCGAGCACGCGCGGTGCTGCGCCACGGGGCTCGGGGAGCGGGGCAAGCCCGCCGAGCGGGTGGCCGACGAGGCGGCTGACGAGATCGCGGCGTTCGTCGGGTCGGGCGCCGCGGTGGACCCCCATCTGGCCGACCAGCTCCTCCTTCCCCTGTGCCTGGCGGCGGGGGAGTCGGCGTTCACCACGGCCCGGGTGACGCGGCACCTCACCACCAACGCGGCGGTGGTCCGGCACTTCCTGCCGGGGGCGGCGGTGGAGGTGGAGGGCGCCGAAGGGGAGCCGGGAAGGGTGCGGGTGGTCCCATTCCGTGCGGGAGTGCGAGCGGTGGGGGAGGGCAAGGAGACCTGACCATGAAGATCCTGCTCGTTCTTGTCGCCCTGTGCCTCGGGCTGCCGTCTGCCCGCGCCGGGGACTTCGAGGTGGTCCGCGGCCGCATGGTGGCCGAGATCCGGGCCGACGCGGAGGCCACGAGCCGCCGCATCGGGAGGCGGGAGCTGGATCCCAGGGTGCTGGAGGCCATGGGACGGGTGCCGCGCCACGAGTTCGTGCCGGAGGCCCTGCGCAGCCGGGCGTACGAGAATCGTCCCCTGCCCATCGGGTACGGCCAGACCATCTCCCAGCCCTACATCGTGGCCCTGATGACCGACCTGGTGCGGGTCTCCGCCGGAGACAGGGTGTTCGAGCTCGGCGCGGGCTCCGGTTACCAGGCCGCCGTCCTCGCGGACCTGGGGGCCCGGGTGTACACCGTGGAGATCGTTCCTCCCCTGGGAGAGCAGGCCCGGGAGCGTCTGGAGCGGCTGGGGTACCGGGACGTGGCCGTGCGGGTGGGAGACGGCTACTACGGGTGGGAGGAGCATGCGCCCTTCGACGCCATCGTGGTCACGGCGGCCGCGAGCCACATCCCCCCTCCCCTGGTGCGCCAGCTCAAGCCCGGGGGGCGCATGGTCATCCCGGTGGGCAGCCCCTTCCAGACCCAGCAGCTCACCCTGCTGGAGAAGTCGGAGGCCGGAGCTGTGACCACGCGCCAGCTCCTCCCGGTCATCTTCGTGCCCGTCACGGGGGGCCACTGAACTCCGTAGCAACTTATTGAAATCGAAATCGCGATCGCAATCGAGATCGACCCGAACCCCGATCACGATTTCGATTTCGGCTCGGGACAATGCCGAGGGAGGCCGTAACCGATCCCCCCGTCGGCGGGTGACGCACATGTTCTTCTTCTCGGTCTCCCTCCTCTCCGCCGGCGCCCTGGCGTATCAGGTGCTCCTGATGCGCCTGTTGTCGGTGGTGCTCTGGCACCACTTCGCCGCCACGGTGATCAGCCTCGCGCTCCTGGGCTACGGGGTGAGCGGGGCGGTTCTGAGCCTCGCCCAGGGTCCCCTCGTTGCCCGCTTCCCCTGGGCGTACCGGGTGTGCTGCGCCCTCTTCGGAGCCCTGGCGCCCGCCACCTTCGCCCTGGCCCAACGGATTCCCTTCGAGCCCATGGCCGCCGTGTGGGAGCCCCGGCAGTGGGCGTACTTCGGGGCGATGTATCTCGTCCTGGCCGTTCCGTTCTTCTTCGCCGCGTCGGCCCTGGGCCTGGCCCTTCGCGCCTGCAGCGCCGACATCTCTCGGATCTACCGGGCCGATCTGCTGGGTGCCGCGGCCGGGTCCCTGGGTGTGCTGGGACTGCTCGCGGTCCTGCCACCGGGGCATGGTCTGCGCGTGGTGGGGGCGGCGGGCTTCCTGGCTGCGGCGGCT
>JBFLZB010000011.1 GCA_040756475.1 Thermodesulfobacteriota bacterium | reverse complement strand
AAGTCCACGATGAGGCTCACGTGGGTCGCGGCGCCCGTGCCGTAGGCCGGGTGGCAGTTGGCGCAGGCCGTCTCGCTCGCCGTGCCGAACTGCGGCCCCCAGGCGTCGGCCAGGTGGGCCCGGTGGTTGCCGGTGGAGAGGTACGTGCCCACGGTCGTGTCGGTGGTGTCGGTGTCGTGGCACATGCCGCACGCGCCGTCCCCCGGCTGCCAGACGGGGGCGGTCTTGCTTCCGCTCACCACGGCAAAGGTGGCGCCGTGGCAGTAAAGGTTCGAGCAGGTGTTGTTGATGTCGTTGAACGAGGTCGAGTCGAGGCTCGTGTCCACAGGATTGCCCGCCTCGGCCACCGGGTTCCAGCTATCGAACCGCACTTGCACCCGGTTGTCGATGTTGGGCGCAACCAGGCTGTCCCACTGGTCGGCCGAGGTGATCGCCCCGCCGGTGCCGCTGTTGTGGGCAGAGCCGTTGTGGCACTTGGCGCACTCGAAGCCCTTGTTGGGCACCGCGGCCTCGCTGCTCGGCCGGCCCACGTGCACGTCGTGGGGGGAGCTCATCCGGTGAGTCCCCGCGATGAAGGGCAGGCCCGGGTAGCTGTGGCAGCCGTTGCACTGGAGCGCCATGAGGCCGTCGGCGGTGGCCAGGTTCGAGTCCTGGTTGTGGATGTGGCACGAGGCGCAGTTGTTGCCCCGCTCGTCGCGGTTGTAGGCTGGCGCGGCGTGGTTGCCGTCCGCGTTGTGGGTCATCGGGTAGCCCGGATTCGCGGTGTTCGTGTGGCACACGGCACAGATGTCGTCGCTGTTGGTGCCCTGGGTGTCGTTGTACGAGAAGTTGCCGGTGCGCCCCTCGAAGCGGACTCCCGAGACCGACACCGCCCCGGTGATCCGCACCGTCGGGTTCATCATGAAAATGTTGTAGCCGGTGCCGTTGGCCACCATTCCGTGAGGCTCGTGGCATTGATCGCAGGCCGTGGTGAATTGGGCCTCGAGGCGGGCCGCGTAGCCCTGGTTCGAGTGGGTGTTGACGTCCTTCTTCGTCGCCGGCGAGGCTCCGGTTGTGGAGTGGCAGGCCTGGCACGCCTGGGTCACGTTGGACGCCGCGGCCCCGTTGATGGTGCTGCGCATGCGGTTGCCGGCGTAGGTGGTGTCATTGGCATGGTTCACGTGGGTCGACCCCAGGTCGTGGCAGTCGCCGCAGGGCCGGTTGCCCGGGGTGTTGTTCGAGACCGGATAGGCCCCCAGGGCAGCCGGCCGGCTGTGGCCGCGCACCTCGGCGCCAAAGTTGGTGCCGTCGCCGTACACCGCGGGCGCCCGAACCTTGGGGTCTGCGGCCGAAGCGCCACCCGCCTTGGACCAGGCGGCGTCGGCAGCGTTGTGGCAGGTGAGGCAGTCGAGCTGGTAGGCCCCGTTGGACCAGTTGGCCTTGGCCAGCACGGTCCCCACTCCCCCACCGGGGAGCGAGGCGGTGGTGACAGTGGCGGTGGAGTGGCAGTAGTTGCAGCGGTCGGTGCTGGTGGCGTCGGGAGCGCCGGAAGGGGCCGACGCGCCCAGTACGGCGTACGGGGAGACCGTCTGATTGTTGTTGACGAAGTCCACCTTCCCGTCCACGTGGGTGGACGTGGGCGAGCTGGCTCCCGGATTCGTGGCCCCATACATTTCCGTGCCGATGTGGCAGGACGTGCACTCCGATGTCACGGACGCCGCATTGTGACAGGCATTGCAGCCGTCCCCCGCGTGCGTGTTCGAGAGCCTTGGCCCCCTGTCCGGCTTGTAGTGCACCGGATGATTCCCACCCGATACTTCCTTCAGCGCGGTAGCATTGCTCCCGAAGCTTCCGTGGCACGTGCCGCAACTGCCCGTAGTGTAATCGTTCCAGTTGGGTGTTTGGTTTGTTCCGCCGTTCCCGAGGCCGTCGCCGTGGCAATAGAAGCTCGAGCAGGTGCCGAAGGTGCCGGTGCCAAACTTGACCGGCGGGGACGAGCCGAGCGAGTAGGACTCGGTGCGGGTACCCCCGGGATCGAGGGTCCCGCTAAAGTCGAGGTTCACCGCCCCGGATTGGTGCGCCATGTTCGTCCCGTGGTTGGGATGACACAGGGTGCAGGCGTATCCACGCCCCGGCGGAAGAGCGGCGCTCGAGCTCACGTGAGCAGGGTGCACGTTGGGAAGGGCCGCCCCCGCCGTTCCCGACCCATGGCAGTTGGAGCAGGTCGCCACCGCCAGGGGCTGGAACCAGCCGTCGCCGTCCGCCGTGGGGGTACCCGTCGTGGGGGTCGTCACCCGGTAGTGGCAGTCCACCGTGGAGCAGCTCTTTCCTCCTGCCGTGACGGCGTTGTTGTATGTATCGGTCGTCAACCCGTTCGCGGCGCCGGTAATGGTCAGGAACGACGTCCCGGTGTTCTGGGGGTCGCCGTGCACGTCGGCAGTGCTCGCCAGAGACCCTGCCGTGTTGACCTCGTGGTTGGCGCCGCCGGGGTTCGGGTGGCACGTGGCGCAGGTGGTGTTCTTCTGCGCCGTGGTGGGCGACGCCCCGAACCGGGCCACTGCGACCGCGTCGATGTGCTGCTGGTGGTCCGCGAGCCGGTTGGGATAGGCGGTTCCGTGGCCGCCGCTGCCGGCGGGCACGCTGTCGGGCCACCAGTTGCCGTTGCCCTCGGAGGCCAGACCGCCGCCGTGGCACCCGGTGCAGCTCCCCCGGAAGCTCTCCTTGTGGTCGTGGCACGACAGGCACGCCGCGCCCCAGTTGTGGTTGTTGGGGAGCGTGGTGTTCGCGTGGGCCTGCGCCGCGTCGGCGTGGCAGCGGTCGCACACGCCGTCGTCGGCGGCGCTCGTGGGGTCGAGCCCGGTCTCCGCGAGGAGCGTCACGTTCGTGGCCGAGGCTCCCATGCCGTCGACGATGGTCGTCTTGATCATCGCGACGTTCGACGTCCCGTGGGGCTCGTGGCACACGACGCAGGAGTAGTTGTAGGCCGGATTCCCGGCGTAGCGGCCGGTGACCGAAGAAGCGTGGGCGCTGGCCTCCACCGTGGCGTCGCGCCCGAGCACCGGACCGGGTGCCGACTGCCCCGGCGCATGGCAGTCCGCGCAGGCGGTCTGGGCCGTCAATGCTCCCACCAGGCGGTCCTGGTCGTCGAGGGCGTGGCTCACGTGGGTCTTGGCCTCGTCGTGGCAGACGGCGCACCCGTAGTTGGGGGCCGGGTTCCCGGTGGCCGAGAACGTTCCGCTACGCCCGTGGCCGCCGTTGTCGGCGGCGTAGTACGCGTCCTTGCCCGGGGCCCGGACGTTGGAACTGGGCGTACCCGCTCCGCCCGCCTTGGACCACGAGGGGTTCGCCGCGTTGTGGCAGGTGACGCAGGCGAGCTTGTAGGAGGCGTTGCTCCAGTTGGCGGGCGTCTTGGCGAGCGCCACGCCGCTCAAGGTCTGCCCCACCGCCACGGCCGTGGAGTGGCAGTTGTCGCAGGCGGGCGATGCGGCCAGGGTGTTCGGCACGTAGGGGTCGAAGGCCGGGTTGGGGGCTGGGTAGGTGAGCACCCCGTTTCGGAAGTCGACGGTGCCGTCCGCGTGGCTCCCCGTGGGCTGGTTGGCCCCGACGCCCGACATGTGGCAGGAGGTCGTGCAGTTTTCCAGGATGTTGTGGCAGGCGTTGCAGCCGCCCTGGGCGTTGCCGGGATGGGGGTCGAGCCGGGGCCCCACCGAGACCGCGGCGACGCCGCTCGCGTCGTACTGCTGGAAGTGCACGGGGTGATTTCCCGACGTGACCGGCGGCCGGGCAGTCCCGCCCGAGTTGAAGGGGCTCCCGTACACGCCGTGGCAGGTGCCGCACGCGCCGTGGGCGGCCGTGCCCCAGTTGGGGGCATTGGCAACGGCGCCGTTGGGGAAGTTGCCGTGGCAGTACAAGCTCTGGCAGGTGGCGAACGTCCCGGTGCCGAACTTCACCGCGGTGGTCCCCGTGGGCAGGGCG
This sequence comes from Thermodesulfobacteriota bacterium, assembly GCA_040756475.1. Lineage (NCBI taxonomy): Bacteria > Pseudomonadati > Thermodesulfobacteriota > Thermodesulfobacteriota bacterium. Next base: position 44,927 of record JBFLZB010000011.1, on the reverse strand, counting down.
TTGTAGGTCTCGGCGCGGGGGCCGCCCGCGGCCGGATCCAGCGTGGTGGCGAAGCTCCAGTTGACGGCGCCGTCCTGGTGGCTCGTGGAGTACGCGGCGTTGTTCACCCCGCTCGGGTGGCAGTACCAGCAGCCGTAGGCCATGCCGGCAGGGGTCCCGGCGGGGGCGTTCACGTGGGCGGGGTGGGAGTTGGGAAGCGCCGCTCCCGCGGTGCCCGAGCCATGGCAGTTGGAGCAGGTGGCCATGGCCAGGGGCTGGTACCAGCCGTCGCCGTTCGCCGTTGGGGTGCCCGTGGTCGGGGTGGTGACCCGGTAGTGGCAGTCCACCGTGGAGCAGGTCTTGCCGCCCGCGGCAATCGAACTGTTGTACGCTCCCTGTGCGGCCTGGGTCGCCCCCGTGATGGTCCGGTACGTGGACGCCGCGGCGCCCGCGCGCCCGTCGCCGTGGAGGTCGGCGGGGGCGTTCCAGGTGGCCTCGAAGTGGGCGGCCTCGCCCGTGCCCGACCGGGAGGCGCCCGGGTTGGGGTGGCACCAGGCGCAGGTCTGGTTCTTCTTCTGCGTCTCGGTGGCGCCCGAGAGCGTTGCCGCGTTGACCGCGTAAATGGCGTCGATGTGCTGCTGGTGGTCGCCCGGGCGGTTGGGGTAGTCGCTCCCGTTCTGGGCGGTGCCGTCGGGCCACCAGGTGCCCGCAACGGGGTTGCCGTGGCAGCCGGTGCAGGTGCCCACGAAGCTCTGCTTGTGGTCGTGGCAGCCCACGCACGAGAGTCCCGTCGCACCCTGGTTGTGGTTGTCCGGGTGGCTCGTGTCGGGATGGGGCCGCACCTCCCCCGAAGACCGGTGGCAGGCGTCGCACGCGCCGTCGTTGGCGGCCGTGGTCGGATCGAGGCCGCGAAGATCGGTCGCCGAGGAGTCGAAGGCCGCGCCTACCGCCACCGGATTGCTCGTCCCCCCGAGCTGCCCGTCGAGGGAAGGCTTCACCATGGCGAGCTTGGGCGTGCCGTGGGGGTTGTGGCAGTCGGCGCACTGGTAGCCGGGGCTCGTGGCGTAGTTGGCGCTGTTGCCGTAGGCGGGATAGGCCGTGGGCGCCAGGGCGCTGGTGTTGTATCGGCCCGTGACGCCCCCCGAGTGCACGGTGGCCTCCCGGGTGGCGTCGCGACCCAGGACGCCGGCCAGGGTCTGCCCCGGCCGGTGGCAATCGAGGCACACCTCGCTCACCGCCGTGGTATAGGCCAGCCCGTCGGAGGAAACCGCCAGGAAGCGGTTGTCGCCCAGGGCATGGTTCAGGTGCGCCAGGGCCGTATCGTGGCAGACCGCGCAGCCGAGATTCGCCGCCGGGGCACCGGTGGCGTTGTAGGTGCCGCTGGGCTTTCCGTGACCCACCAGGGAGTAGTAGGTGTCGACGCCCGGGGCCTGGACCTTGGGATCTGCCGCGAGCGGCCCCGCGGCCTTGGACCACGCCGGCCCGGCCGCCGCGTGGCACGTCTCGCAAGAGAGCTTGTAGGTGCCCGTGGCCCAGTTCTGCTTGGCCAGCACGGTGCCGCTCAAGGTCTGGCCGACGGCCACGGCAGTGGCGTGGCAGTAGTTGCACCGGTCGGTGCTCGAGCCGTCTAGGGGCGCGACCGGCGCCGTGAGCCCCAGGAGGCTCGCGGTCACGACGGAGGTGTCGACGTTGGCAAAGGTCTTCCCGCCGTCCACGTGGGTGGCGGTGGCGAGCGCGCTCCCTGTGTGGCAGTTGTCGCAGGCCGTGGCCGCGTTGGGCGTCCACACGGGGCCATAGGCCGCCGTGAGGTGGGCCGGGTGGTTCCCGGTGGAGATCGAGGTAGCCGGGGTCGCGTCCACCGTGGTCGCATCGTGGCAGGTGCCGCAGGCGCCGGTGGCGGCCGTTCCCCACACGGGCCAGTTGGGGGCGACCGTCCGGGTTCCTCCGGCGTTGAGTGTGGCGCCGTGGCAGTAGAGGGTGGCGCACGTGCCGCCCGTCACCCCCGACGCGCCGTCGGTGTAGACGCCGCCCGCCGGGATGCCCGGCACCAGGGAGAAGTCGAAGGCCACGATGTCCGTTGTATTCAGCGTCCCCCTGGCGTGGGTGCCGCTGTAGGTGTTGGCCGCCGCGTTCTCGTCGGCGTGGCAGACGCGGCAGGAATACCCCTTGGCTGCGGCGTTGTCATGCTTGTAATGGCTTCCCCCGTCGGGATTGGCCGCGGGCGAGGCCGCGTGGCAGCCCAGGCAGTCCACGATGGGGGCGTAGGCGTTGACCCAGACGGGGGCGTTGTTCGTGGCGGTGTCGCTCTTGCCGGTGATGCCCACCCCCGTCCCCACCGGGCCGCTGTCGGGGTTGTGGCAGCGCAGGTTCGAGCAGGTGTTGGTACCGGAGTCGTAGGTCGGAACGAGGGCCCCGACTCCGGGATTGAGGGAGGGATTGAAGGCTACGTCCACCGTGCCGGCGGGAATCGGAATACCCGTGTTTCCGAGCCAGTTTGACTCGTTGTGGGTGTTTCCGAAGTGGCAGAGGTTGCAATTGCTGGTGCCGTAGATGGCCACGTGCAGTTCGTGTACGCCCACCGCGTCCGGGTTGTCCACGAAGGGGTCGCTCCCGGTAGGGGGGTATCCGTGGCAGTCGGCGCAAGCCCCCGCTCCCCCGAACCCAGCCCCAGGGTCGATGATACTGTGCTTGTGGCAGCCCTGGCAGTTGCTGCCGACCGCCTGGTTGCCCACAAGACTCTGGCCGTGCTCGGCGCCCCAGGTGCCGAAGTAGGTCGTGAGGGGCCACACCTCGTGGCCGCTCACATTTTGCACCCCGAAGTGGCAGTCGCGGTTGTCGCACACCCCCCGGGTCGAGCCCCCGGCCCCAGAGGTATCCGCCGCCCGCCAGAAGTCGTAGTTGGGCACCGTGTCGTGGATGCCCGAGACCTGGAAGATGGTCGTGTCCTGGGGCGCGGCGACCGGCACCTGCCGGCGCACCATCATGATGTTGTGGTCCACCCCCGACCCCATTCCCTGGCCGTGGGGCTCGTGGCAGTCGAGGCAGCCCGCCGTGGCCATGTGGGAGGTGAACCCGGCGTGGCACGTGGTGCAGACGCTGAGCATGGACTTTCCCGTGCCCATGCCCGAGAGCCCGGAGGGCACCGGGAGGCTGAAGCGCTTGTCCGCGCCTGTCCAGTCATGGGCCTTCGTACTCTCGTGGCACGAGAGGCAGTTGAGCGCGATGCTGTCGCCCCCGTAGCCGGTGGCCATCCCGTGGCCCCGCAGCATCCAGTCGCTTGCGGCCCCTCCGTCGTCCTGGGTGTGGCACGCGCCGCACCGGTCGGGGCTCACCCGGGTGGTGGGGTTGTCGGTGGGCTGGTTGGAGGTGGTGCCGTCGGTCCGCAAGACGATGAGGGAGGTGTTCTGGTAGCTGTTGTGCTTGCCGTGGCACGAGAAGCAGCCGGCGGTGGGCTGGCCGTAGATCGTCGTGGCCGCATAGGAATGGGCCGGGCTGGCGGCGTAGATGGTTCCGTAGGGCACGGGGGTGGCGCTTCCGTGGCAGGCGGCATTCCGGCACGTGGCCGCCTCCACCGCGGCCTCGTTCGCCGGGGTGCCGATCAGGCCGGAGTACTTGAGGTTGTTGGTCTGGCTCGCGTCCACGCCGTGGACCGTGGCGTTTCCCTGAGTATCGGTGACCACCCCTGCGCTAAGCCCCGTGTGGCAGTCCAGGCAGTCGAACGACGTGGCGTCCCCTCCGAATCCAGACCTCTCGTTGGCGGAATGCTTCGAGAGCGACGTGGCGTTGAAGTGGTCCCACACCCCCATCATCTTCGTTCGGTTCGTGACGGAGACCGCGTTCTTCTCGTGGCAGAAGAGACACCGGATGGCCGTGGACGACTCGGTGATGCCGAGATCGACGGTCTTCTGGGACTTCTTGATGAGCCGGGTTCCCACCACCATCTTCGACTGGCTCACGGCGTGGCAGTCGACGCAGAAGGAGCCGGGCGGGTAGTGTGTAGCGGCCCGCGCGGGCGAGCCCGCGGCGAAGAGGCACACCGCCGCGGCGAGAGCGCCTAGCCAGAAGGCTCCCGCAAGGCGTGCAATGGTGGGGCTGGTCGAGCTCGGCATGGCGATCCCTGTGCCTCTAACGGACCAGTGCGGGCCCTGTCCCTAACGGTGGACCGGGGTACCGGGATGAAACGACGTTGGTTTCACGCCCCTGTCCCTATGGCAGGTTCTTGTGACAGGCGTTGCACAACGTGTTGTCCTCGTCGCGCAGCCGCAGCATGTTGTTGTCGGGGATCGCGCCGCCGATGCCTCCCGGATCGAAGACATAGAGGTCCGTCCCGTGGGGATTGTGGCACGTGACGCAGATCACGGTGTTGGTCGTCCCGCTCTGGTCGCCCACGAACTGGATGAGCGGCAGCACGGCCAGGGGTTGGGGCCTGGGTGGGGTGCCGGAGCCGTTCCACCAGTCCACGAAGAAGTCCGGGTTGCCGGACACGCCCGAGGCGCTGTAGCCGTCCTGCTCCCAGTGATCGCTGCCCGGGGGGTTCTCGAACCACGTGGTGGGCGCTTGGCGAACGGGCTGGGACGCCGCGTTCACCACGATATCGCGATTCGGGTTCTGCGTCGTGCCCTGAAGGCTCGGGTGGTGGTTGTCCGGGTAGGTGGTGCGGGGATGGCACCCGTTGCACAGGCCCGTGCCCCCCGTGTTCTCGATCGTGACGACGGACAGGCGGTTCCGATTGCCCGAAGCCGACGGGAAGTGGTCGGCGCCATCGGCGTGGCACGCCGTGCAGTCGATCGGGGTGGTCGACCCCGGAGCCGAGTTGACGAAGGGATCCTCGTTCTGGATGCCGGCATCCCCGTGGCCGCCGCGGGAGTAGCCGCTCAAGGTGCGGTAGTAGTTGGCGGCAGCGTTGGAGGCGTTGCCCGTGTATGCGAGCGTCCCTCCCGCGTCGTACACGCGCCACTGGGAGGGGGTCTGGTCATGGCACCCCTTGCAGGCCTGGCTCTTCGCAAGGCCGTCCGAAGCCCCGGCACCATCGGTGATGGGCGAAAACCAGTTCAGGTTCTCTCCCGCCGCGGGCTGGCCGTGGCAGTCGAGCGCCACGCACCGGCTGTTGGCGGCGTCCATGGCGACGTTGCCGGGCGTCGTGCCCGTGGCGTCCACGAGCGCTCCGCCGTAGGTGCCGGAGCCCCAGGAGCTCTGCCCTGCCGCCTTGGCCCGGATGTTGACCACGTCTCGGGCCGAGGTGGGCCAGGCTCCCGTGGACTGCCCGGACTCCGCGTGGTTCGTGCTCCCCGCCCCCTGCCCGTGGCAGGGCCCGCAGATCTCCCGGGCGTCGGTGGAGCTGGCGAGTTTGCCCTTCAAGGCCTCCACATGGGCCTTGTGGAACCCGCCGCCGCCGGGGTAGTTCTCGGCCAGATAGTCGGGGTTGCCGCCCTCCTCGCCCGGCCGCACCGGCGGGTACCCGTGGCAGCCGTTGCAGCCCGAGGGCATGAAGCCGTCCTGGCTGGTCGTCCCGAAGGTCCCGTCGAAGTCGTGCTTGTGGCACAGGATGCAGTCGGTGTTCACGTGCCCGTCGTTCGAGTCGTACTGGAAGTGCACCGTCTGCGTGTGACACGCCTGGCAGATCCAGCTCGCGAAGCTACCGTTTCCCACGGTGGGGTTGGCGTACCCGGCGCCCACCGTCGTGCTCGTGCCGACGGAGTCGTCCAGGAAGGAGACGGTCCCCCGGTACAGAAGGGTGCTCAGGTTCTCGGAGCCGCTGTAGAGGCGCGGCGCGACCAGGGGCCCGTCCAGGGACGGAGCCGCGATCATGAAGATGTTCTCGGATCCGTGCACGTCGTGGCACTCGGCGCAGTTGAGCTGGAACGACGCCCGCTGCGGCTGATAGGTGCTGGTCATCGTGGTGGAAGTGTTGGCGTGGGTGGAGACCTGGCTCACTGCCGATCCCGAGCCGCTTCCGTCGTGGCACCCGTTGCACAGCGCGTTGCCCGCGGTACCGAGGCGGTCGGTGTCGCCCAGGGTTCCCGAGATGTGGGCGGCTGCCGTGGCGTGGCAGTCGCTGCACGCGGCCCCGGCCCCGGAGCGGTTGGAGGACCATGGGTAGCGTGAACCCGTCGCGAGCCCGTGGCCGCGGGTGGCGTAGTGGGTGTCCTTGGGGGGAGCGAGGACGCCGGAGCCGTCCGCGTTGCGCGTCGCCGGGTCCGCCGCGTTGTGGCACGTGAGGCACGGAAGCTCGTACGCGGCGCTCGCCCAGTTCGCCTTGGCGAGCACGGTCCCGACGCCCACCGCGGGGATCGAGGCCGTGGAGTGGCAGTTGTTACAGCGGTCGGTGCTCGTGGCGTCCGGGGCCCCCGCCGGTGCGGTCGTGCCCAGCACCGACTGGGTGGCGGTGGTCTGCACGGTGTTGCCGAAGTCAACCTTGAGATCCACGTGGGTGGGGGTGGGATTGGAGGCACCCGGGCCGATCGCGCCTCCCATGATAGTGGCGGCACCGTCGAAGTAACTCGGATGGCAGTCGCCGCATCCGGCCGCGTGGTCGGCCGCCACCACGCTGTTGTGGCACTGGTAGCAGCCCGCGGACGCGTGGTCGTCCAGCAGAACGGGACCGCGCGGCACGGTGAAGTGGACGGGGTGGCTCCCCGAGGTCACCGCCTTGCCGGGAGCTCGGCCCAGCGCGACAGGATCCCCATTCACGCCGTGGCAGGTGCCGCAGTTGCCGGTCGTGAAGTCGCTCCAGAGGGGGGTCTGGTCGGTGCCGCCGTTGTTCAGATCGGAGCCGTGACAGTAGAAGCTCTCACAAGTGGCGTACGCGCCTGCCCCTCCGAACTTCACCAGCAGGTCGCTGCCCGTCTGGAAACCCTGGACCGGCCCCGGCTCGCCAAGCGCAGAAGCAAAGCTCAGGTCGATCGAACCGTTCTGGTGGCTCATGTTGGTGCCGTGGGCCGGGTGGCACTGGGTGCAGGCGTACCCCTTCCCCGGCGGCCGGTTGTTGGCCGGGGGAAAGGCGGCCACGTGGGCCAGGTGGACGTTGGGCAGAAGCGCCCCCGCCGTGCCCGACCCGTGGCAGTTGGAGCACGTAGCAACAGCAGCCGGGTTGTACCAGCCGTCCGGGCTCGCGCCGGTCACGGGGGTCGGGACCCGGTAGTGGCAGTCGACGGTGGAGCAGCGCTTGCCGCTGGCGGCGGTGGAGTTGCTGTAGGTTCCCGAGACCACCTGCGCGACACCCGCGAGGGAGGGGTCGTCCTGCTTTCGAATCGTCTGGAAGGTGGAGGCGGTGCTCGGGGTGCGGCCGTCCCCGTGCACGTCGGCGATGCCGGCGGGGTCGGCGTTCACGGCGTGGGAGGACTCCCCGGTGCCGGCCCGGGGCTGGCCGGGATCGGGGTGGCAGGCAAGGCACAGGGCAACCTGCTTGTCGTGGGCCGCACCTTTTGCCGTGTCGGTGACGAGGACGGCGGTCGTCTCCTGGTACCGCGCCTGGCTCAGGGCGGCGATGTGCTGGGGGTGGTCGGCCGCTCGGTTCGGGTACGATCCGGGGGCTGCCGCGGGCCAATATTGGCCCACAGGGCTGCCATCGACAGCCTGGCCGTGGCAGAAGCTGCACGAGCCGGGCTGGTAGGCACTGGCGAGCCCGAACCCGACCATCCGGGTGTTGTGGGCCCGCGCGGCCTGCGGCACGAGGAAGAGGGCGGCCCCGACTGCCAGCAGCCCCAGGAGGACGTGCGCGCGTTTCATCCCCTCCTCCTCACGGGCTCTCGCTGTGCGGGTGGCATTGGGTACACCGTTGGCCCAGGGCGTGGTCCGCCGTGTCCTGGGCCGGATCCAGGTTGCTCCAGAGAAGGCCCGAGTGGCAGACGTTGCACAGGTGCTCGCTGTTGCTCGTCTTGTTCGGATCGTAGGGCGGCACCGGGTCTGCCCCCGAGACGTAGAAGTTGACCTCCGTCCAGTTGGAGGAGTTCTGTGCGTCGGTGAGGTTCTCGGTCTTGCCGTGCTTGATCTTGCCTCGGATCATGAAGAAGTTGGCGTTAGTGCTGCTCCCCGAGCCGTGGGGATCGTGGCACTCGGCGCAGTCCTTGAAGAAGGCGATCTTGTCTCCGGTGGGCTGCCCGGCGCAGTTGGTTCCGCCTGGGTCGCCCTCGTGGGTGTAGATGCGCCCGTAGGCGCTGGCCGTCCCGTCGGTGCTGTTGGAGTAGAAGTGGCACGCGTTGCAGAAGCCGATCTTCGGCGTCGTGGTATTCCTGGCGTCGGTGGCGTCCTGGTTGCAATCGAGGGACCGGTTGCTGTTCTGGGTGTTCGGCCGCACGTCGCCCGAGGTGCCGAAGGGCGTCCAGATGCCGGCGGGGTTTCGAGGCGTGTCGCCCCGATTGGTGGACCAGTCCACCGTGTAGTTCGACAGGTACCCGGACCGCAGGTCGTTGCTCGCTCTGCCGCTCAGTCGGCTGTTGTAGAGGGTGGGGCTGTCGGGTGTACCCCCCTTGTCGGTGTAGTCGGTGTAGTCGATCTTGCGGCTGTCGGTGTTGTCCCCGAGGGGGAAGACGGTACCCGTGGTCTGCCGCGCATAGGCAAACCCCTTCACCACCCTGGCCTGCCCCACGAGGGAGTCGCCAGGCAGGAGCTTGTAGGCGGAAGACCCGTGGTACAGGTGGCACTCGAGGCAGGGAATCTTCGGTGCTCCGTTCGACGAGGGTAGGGAGAAGCTCGTCGTCCTCCCATGGCCGGCCGAGGCGAAGTACCTTCCGACGTTGGGGGCGGGCAGGTTGCCGCGAAATGCCGGGTAGCCGCCGTTGTGACACGAGAGGCAGAAGGGGTCGTAATGGTTGAGCGCCTCGCGGTTGCTCCATCCAGTGGGCCCGGCCGAAGGCCGACCGTAGGCAGTACCGCTCAGGAGGGTACCCACCCACACCATGGGCATTCTGCCGGAGATCGCGGTTTGGGCCCGCACCCGGTGGCACTTGAGGCACTCGTTGACGGCCGGGTCGCTCAGGTCCAGCGTCAGGTTGTCGGTCGAGAGGGTGGGGTCGTCGTCGTAGCGCACCGAGTGCTGGCTCCACCGGTCGCCGTGGAACACCTTGCCGACCCCCTCGGCCGTCCGGCCGAAGTCGTCGTCCACGTGGGCCACGGCCACGAGGCGCGCGGGCGGCGAGCCCATGGCGGAGGTCACCGCCGTGCTGTGGCAGTCGAGGCAGCGGTAGATGTCGGTGTTGTGGACGTCCTGGTGGCACCCGTTGTTCTTCTGGAGGCAGTTGCCCGACGAGCCGAGGTCGGCGTGGGCGTTCTGGTGAAAGGGGAACCGGGGGCTGAAGACATCGGGATCGAGGACGTCGCCGAGGGTCTGGCCCTCGACCAGGTACCCACTGTGGCAGCCGTAGCACACCAAGCGGTCGTTGGCCCCCGTGTAGCCCACGGGAGGCAGGTTGGCCCCCGTATAGCTCGTGCCGTAGGGGGTGTGGGAGTATCCGACGGCCCGGGTCACGATGAGGGCGGCGTTGCCTTCGGTGACGTCGGTCGTGCTCGGGTTGTCGGTCGAGGCGTGGGGGTCGTGGCAGTTGTAGCAGCCGAGCTTTTTCGTGAGCGTGCCGTTCTGGTTGGCGCTGTCGTCCGAGCGGCTGCGGATGTTGTGCCCTCCGTTAGGGGCGTCGTACTTGGCCTTGATGTCGGTGTGGCACTTGAAGCAGAGGGGGACGTTAGACCCGGTGAACGTCGCCGCCGTCCAGTCCACGCCGTAGGCTGCGTCGGTGTCCGTGTCGCCGTACTTGTAGCTGGGGTCCAGGTGAGCGGCGGCTCCCGTACGCTGGTTCGTGCCCGTGTCGACGGTCACGGCCGAGAGGTTTTTGTGGTTGGGGTAGCCGTCATCCGCCGTCTTGCCGCAAAAAGGGTCCGAGGGGGACACGTCGGCGTTGTGGCAGTCGCTGCACTTGATGCGCCCCGCTCCATAGCTCGTTGCGGGGCCGATCACGTCCACCGGGTGGGCCGAAGAGGCCGAGCCCGCGGCCCCCCCCCGATCCCAACCAATCTCCAGCCCGATGTCCGAACCCTCGGAGTGGCAGTAGGAACAGTCGAGGGGCTGACCCCCGCTGAAGGAGTTGCCGCAATACCAGTACTGTGTGTACAGGGCGTAGGGATCGATCCGGTCGGTAAAGATGTTCCGGGTGCCCACCTTCACCTTCGTCGAGCGGAGGGCGTGGCACTGCAGGCAGGGATAGCCGAGGGAGTGGTCTGCCCAGCTTGCCCGCACCCCCAGGAGCACGACGGCAAGAGCTGCCCCGGCCAGGAAGAGCCTCACGGCCACCCCTGGGGCGCGGACGGGCAGACGGGGCTGCGCTGTAGACATCGCTGTGCGCTCTCCCGGTCAGTAACTGGTTTCGAGGACGGTCAGACCGTTGGCCGTGCCCACCCACACCTCTGCACCCTTGACGAAGAGGCTGGTGATGCGATCGTCGGTCAGGCCGTCCGCCATGTAGAAGTTCGTGAAGTCGAAGCCGTCGAAGAGTCCCAGGCCCTTCTTCGAGCCGAACCAGACCAGCTCGCCGGCCACTGCGATCGCGTTCACCGTCGAGTGCGGCAGGCCCTCGGCAATGTCGTAGACGCGCCACGTGCCCCCTTCGAAAGCGCTGACGCCGCAGCAGCCTCCCAGGAAACAGGTGCCCCCCCTTACCGCCAGCGTGTAGATAAAGTTGCTCGTGATCCCATCGCTGACGGTGTAGGTGGTCCACTCCTTCCCGTCGAACCGGTATACGCCGCGGTTGGAGGTGCCGAGCCACACGTCCTTGCCCGAAAATCCCAGGCTGGAGACGTTGTTGAGGACCCCTCCGGGCATCATGGTGGACCGGTTGCGCCAGGAAATGCCGTCGAAGGTCACCAAACCGCCCCGCATGGTCCGGCTCGAGAGCCAAAGCGTGCCCTCGTGGACCGCGAAGACCGGATTCACCAGGGGCACGCCGGCGGCCTCCGTCTCGGTCTTCCAGGAAACCCCGTCCCAGACGCTGACCCCCTCCTGGGTTCCCACGAAGACCAGGTCCTTGACCTGGGCGATGTCGGTAATCCGGTTCGAGGTCAGCCCGTCTTCCACCCGCGTGACGATCCAGTTGCCCTCCGCGAAGTTGAGCCGCGCCACCCCGGCATCCGCCGTGCCCACCCAGGCGTCCTCGGCGTCCACATACAGGGCGGTGATGCGGTTCGAGGGCAGGCCGTTCTCCGTGGTGTACTTGCGCGCAACCCGCACTGAGGGAACCGCGGCCCGTACCGGCGCCGTACCCGCAGCGACGGCAGGCCCGGCAGGGGTGCGATCGGGCGAAGGCGGCACGGAGGGGAGGGGCGCCGGAGGAGCAACCCGCGGCGGCGACGGTGCAACGGCAGGGGGAGGAGACGCCACCTCGGCAGGAATCGGGGGAGGGACCACCGCGGCGATCTCGCGCCCCATGTCGGCGGCCATGGCCCGGGCGCGCGCGTTCGCGCTCTCCCACGCCTGGGCCTCCGTGCGCTCGGGCGGGGGGGGCAGCTCGAAGCGGAGCCGATCTTGTGCCGCGGGCGCGCCCGGGGCGAGAGCGTCACCCGGCTCCGGCTCGGAGCGCACTGCGCCGGCAGCGCAGCCGAGCGCCGAGGCGAGCACCACGGCGGCGGCGAAGGCAGCGAGCCCTCGCCACAGGAGCCTTCCGGCGCCCCAACGCTGTGGGTCTTCTGCCGAGGATTGGGATGCGGGCAAGCCCCTCCCAGGGCGCACCCCATCCTCTTCTTGCGCCGGCCGCTTCGGCCCGGTGCTCAGCGGTGGCACTCGTAGCACAGTTGGCTTTCCTGCTCGTAGGGCATCACCACGTAGTGCTTCTGCGCGGTGGGCACGTGCCGCGTGTGGCACGTGTCGCAGTTGACGAACTTGTCGTCCACCAGCTTGAGGTTCGTAGGCTTGCGGAAACGGCCCCGGTACTCCTCGAGCTCCAGGATGGGGATCAGCTCCATGTTCATCCCGTCGGGATGGGTGTCCTGGTAGCGCATCTTGACGTAGGTGTCGCGCTGGAGCCCCTGCTGCAGGAGCTGGCGGCGCGTTTCCTCCATCTTGTCCTCGCGGACGATGATGCCGCGCAGATCTTTGCCGCTCTGGACGACCTGCTCGAAGGTGGCCTGCTCCATGCACGGGTTGGACTCGTGGCACTGCCGACAGGCCTGGTCGACGCTCTGGGAGGGCAGCGCTTCGAGGCGCAGGGTGACGGGCTCCTCCGTGCTCGGGTCGACGATGGCGATGGCGAACCTGCCGTCGGCCTCCGCGGCCAGGGGATAGAAGCGCACGGGCACGTCGATGGTGGTGCATCCGATGATGAGCCCGGTCTTGCTCTGCACCCGGATGCTCACCTCGGCGGTGTGGGTGAGCGGTACCTTCTCGAACCGGAACCGGCCCGCGTCGTCGGTGACGGTGACCTCGTAGAGGAGGCTGACCGCGATCCCCTCCACCGGCGCCCCGCTGTCGCCGTCCACGACCTGCCCCGCCACGTCCCGGTAGGTGACCCTCTCGAGGGGGATGGGGGGCTGCTGGGCGCCCGCCGCCAGGGGCAGGAGCATCCCCACCAGGAGCGTGCAACGCCGAACCAGGGGCAATGTCATTCCTCGCATGGCTCCAACTCGTGGGGACCGAGGAAACGAAACGGAAAACATGTCTCACGCAACGGCGCAACGACGCAACGAAAACCCTTGTGCTCTCTTCACGCTGCGTCGTTGCGCCGTTGCGTGAGACGAGCCTTACTGCTTTCCCGTAAGCTCGAGAATCTTCTTTTCCAGCTCCACTTCGTCTCCGGGCCGGTAGCCGCCCTTGAGGAGGCCGATGGTTCCGTCCTTCGCCACGAGCACCAGGGCCGGGGTGAAGGAGAACCCGAAGAGCTCGGGGGTCTTGAAGTCCGGGTCGTGGACGAAGGGGAAGTCGAACCCGAAGTGCTCCCGGTAGCGGGCGACGCGGGCGGGGTTTCCGGAGTCGACGCTGATGGCCACCACCTTGAGCTCCGGGTACTTGCCCCGGAGGTCCTTGAGGGCCAAGAGCTCCTGGCGGCACGCCGCGCAGGAGGTCTGCATGTAGGAGATGGCGCCGACGCTGCCCTGGAAGTGGGCACCGAGGTCCACCGGCTTCTCGGTGGCGGCGTCGGGCAGGGTGATGGCGGGAAGGGGTTCCCCCTCGGCCGCGGCCTGAACCGGGGCCGGGCCCAGGAGCAAAGCGGCGGCAAAGGCCGAGAGAAGCAAGGAGATCCCAAATCCGGAGTCGCGCATAGTGGTCATCGGTCGTCTGCTCTCCCGGGTGGAGCCCCTACTCCACGTGGCACTCGCCGCAGAGGGGGCTCGTATACGACATGGTATCGTCAAAGCGCCGACCCATCCCAGGCTCGGTATCCGGCCCCGTGCCGTGGGGGTCGTGGCACGTGAGGCAGCTCACCCAGGAGGCCGTGCCGCTCAGGGCCGTGGGGTAGGCGCGCTGGTGGAGCTCCGTCGCGCCGGCCGGATCACCGTAGAACGGCAGGATTCCGACCGGGGCGGCGGCACCGGAGATGTTCATGTTGGCCTTGCCGTAGACGCGCCACTGGCTCATGCCGTCGAGCGCAGGAAACGGAGGGACGCCGCCGTTGAGCGGGCTGTTGTCGTGGAGCACGGTGCCGTTGGCCCACCAGCCGTGGAAGGTCGAGATCTGGCCCGCAGACTGGTCCAGGGCGAAGTTCACCCCCGGCACGTGACAGTCCGCCGCCATGCACACGGCCGTGCCCACGCCGCTCGCCGTCTTGATCCCCGCCGGCGGGAACATGAGGGCGTCGTCCAGGAGAAACCGGCTCCGGCTCCCGTGGGGCACGTGGCAGCCGTCGAAGCCGTTGGTGCCTCCGGAGAGGCAGGTGCGGTCCATCGTCCCCCCGCTGATGGGCGCCGCCAGGTTGCCGTGGCCGTTGGTGCCGAAGTACGCAAAGTACTCGGGCCTCCCCGTCGCCCGGTCGTTGAGATAGGGAGCCGGGAGTTGGGCATCCTTGGGGGGTACCGCGGCGACGATCCACCCGCTGGCGGGCGGCGATGGAGGAGGCTGCTGGTTGGCCGGGTTCGTACGAAGCGTGGGTCCCACCTGGGAGCCGCCGAGGGGCCCGCCGAGCTTCTCGGAGACCGGAGTGGACCCCTCCGGCTTGCCCTTGTGGCAGTTCGCGCAAAACAGCTCGTAGAGCCGCTTGTCGTCGGGCTGCCGCGGGTAGGCGTAGGTGGCGGTCGGGGTCATGGCGTTTCCGGAGGCATCGCTGTACACGAGGAACGCCGAGCGCAGCATCCCCGTGCGCGGCCCGGTCTCCACCAGGCGCACGGTGCTGCTCGGGTGCCGAAGCGCCACGCCGTCTTCGGCCTTGTCGCCGTGGCACTTCTTGCACTCGTTGGCGTTGCCCCCCGCCGCCGCGGGCCAGAAGGGCTCGTAGGTGCCCGTGTTGCCGTCGGTGATGTAATAGGCGTTGTGCTGGCTCAGGATCGGCGGGTTAGGCTCCAGATTCTCCCCGATCTGTGCGAAGAGCCCGTCGATGTCGATGCTGGAGACCCCGCCGGCCTTGTGGCAGGTGAGGCAGTCGTCGTTGGGAGGCGGGCCGAAGGGATCGGGTCCGATGTGGGCGTGGCACCGGGTGCAGTCGTCGAAGCGGGTCTCCGCGGGGTGGGGGTACCGGGGCGGGGTGGGCGCGCCCGTCACCGTGGTCCAACCCGGTCCGGTGGGAAGCGCCGGGCTCGCGTCCTTGTGGCAGTCTTTGCACAGAAGGAGCACCGTAGCCCCGACGGGGCGCGGGTACAGGCGGATCGTGGCGGCGTTGTGGGGCACGTGGCACGCAGCGCAGGCCCCGCCGCCGCTAAACCCGTACTGCACGAAGTCATGCCGGCTCCCCACCATCTGGGCCGGCGCAGCGGCGGCGAGAAACACACACCACAGAACGACGAACAGGGAGAAACCGCCCGAAGCGGTTCTCCCTGCGACCGGCTGTGCCCTATTTCTCACGGGGCGACCTCGGAAGACCACATTTCCGGCAGGCCTTGTCCTCCCCTCACAGGGACTGACTCTCCCCTCGTCCGTGCACGTACAAGAGCGAGTTTGAACCCCCAAAACCGTCGGGGATCATACTCGGGGCCTCCGGGTCGGGCAACCACGTTTTGCCGTCCACGAGGAAGGCGTACTGGTAGCGGCCGGGCGCCAGTTCCACCCGGAAGATCCAGCGGTCCTCCCGGCGCTCGGCCCGCACCGGCCCGGGGGAGCGGCCCCAGCCGTTGAAGTCGCCCACCAGGCGCACGTCTTCTCCCTCCGTACCCGGGTACTCCAGAACGACCTGCTGCACGTTGCCCGACGAGCGGAACCACTCGTTGAGCCGGTGCACCTCTCGTGCCAGGAGCCCGGCAAAGAACGCGAGCGAAGCCGTCGTGCACACCAGGAGCCACCGCGCCGAGAAGAGCGGCCGAACCGCCCAGCCCCCCAGCCAGCCCCGGCGCCGGGGCACCTCGCCGAGCCGCGCCCGAATTCGGGCGGCGAGGTAGGGCGGGGGTTCCGCCGGCTCTTCGGAGAGGGCCTCCAGCCGCATTTCCAGCTTCTCCAGCTCCGTCACCAGCCGGCGGCACGGGGCACACCCCGCCGCATGACCATCGAGCCGCGCGGCCTCGGCGCCGGACAGCCGGCCTTCGAGCCGGCCGATCCACAGGGCCTCGAACTCCCTGCAATTCATCGGATCGCCTCCCCTCTTCCTCAAGTCTAATGAAGCCGTAGCGCTCCCGTGTACGGTCGGGAGACGGGCTGGTTACTTCCCCGGGCCCCCGCTGCGAAAGGCAGACCGCAGGTCGGGCATGCCTTCGCCACAGGGCGTGCCCTCGCGCACCGAGCGCAGGATGTCCGCCGCGCCGGCCCCGGCGTCGAGGGCGTCGGAGAGCATCTGGACGGTGAGGGAGTAGTCGCGGGTGGACCACCCCTCGAGGATGAGGGAGTCGGCGAGCCCCTTGGCCCGGCGCAGGGACTGGGCCTTGTGCTCCAGGGCCGCCTGGATCGCATCGGGGTTGGCGCCCTTCGCCAGCCCCTCGCGCAGCTTGTTCAGGAGGTCGAAGTGGGGAAGCCCCCCCAGCCTGGCCCCCGCCACCAGCCGCAGCACCCGCTGGAGCTCTCCTTCGGTAAAGCCCGCCCGGCGGGCGGACTCCACCAGGCGGCCCAGCTCCCGCTCCGTGACCCCGAGGGAGACGGCCTGCCGAAACAGGCGCCGCACCTCTTCCGCGTCCCCCTGCCCCCCCCCGGGCTCTCCCGGCTGGGCCTGGGGCCGCTGGACCTGGGTCTGTGCCCGGGCAGGCACGGAGACGAGGGCCGGCAGCACGAACAGGCACAGGGCGAGCACCACCCATCCCCGCGCCGCGGCTCCCCGGCCCCCGGAGGAGGCGATCCGCCCTGCCCCGGCAGGCCATGCGTGGCTCATTCGCCGCCCTCCTCGACGCCCAGGAGCTTGACGATCACCTTCTTGGCCCGGAAGATGCGAATCTTCGTGTTGTTGAGCGAGATTCCCAAGATGTCGCTGATCTCCTGATACGGCAGCCCCTGCATGTAACACAGGATGACCGGGGTTCGATACTTCTCGGGCAGTTGGTGGACCGCCCGCAGGAGGCGCTCCCGGTCCTCCCGGTCCTCGAGCTGCTGCAAGGGGTTGGGAGCACCCGGGGACGCCACCAGGTGCCGCGGGTGGAGCGTATCCAGGTCCGCGTGGTTCTCACGTACTCCCTCCCGGTGGCCGTCGATACAAAGATTTCTCGCCACCGCATAGAGCCAGGTGGAAAACCGGCGGCTCGGGTCGTAGGTGTGCAGGAACCGGAAGGCGCGAAGAAAGGTCTCCTGGGTGAGGTCTTCGGCCCGGGTGGGGTTGCGGAAGAAGTGCAGGGCGTAGCTGTAGATGGCTCGCTGAAACTTCTCCACGAGGGCGCCGAACGCCTCCCGATCGCCCTGGCGGGCGCGATCGGCGAGTTGAGCGTCGTCGTCGAAGAAGGGAGGGTGCACCACGGGAGTCCTCGGGGAAACGGTGAGCACAATGGCGGACCGGGTGAGTGAAAATCCGCAGCTCCAGGCCGTCGTCCACCCGCCCCCACGAGACCCGCCCGTGCCCGCAGAAGGGGTGCCACGCCATTGGGGCATAAGAATCGGCAAGTTAGCAAGAGGCATACCGCGGCCCCCGGGCTCACCGGAGACGAGAGAGCCGGAGCAACCCGCTGCCGCGCGCAGGGCCCGGGGGGTCCCCGGGAATCGGCCAGCCGGTCCGCCGCTTCGGGAGGCGCGGAGCGCGCACTCCCGGGCCGGTAAAGTCCGGCGTCTGCCGGTCGATAGGGTTTGACACCCGGTTCTCCCATCGCGCAAGCTATCGGCCGGGTGTCGTGCGGCACAGAGCTTGCTCCCGTGTTGCGGACCCGAGAGCCGGATGTGCCGGCCGACCGCCCGGAGGAGACCGTGGCCCGCGCCCCCTTGGTCCTGTTCGCCGCCCTGTGGGCCCTTCTGGGTTCCTCTCCGGCAGGGGCCTTCTTCGGCTCGGGTTCGGAAAAGCCCCAGGTTGGGGAGGCGGCGCCGCGCTTCTCGGCCCCCCAGCTCGACGGCGTGGAGTTCGACCTGGGGCCGCACCTGGGCAAGAGCGCCATCCTTCTGGATTTCTGGTCGATCTACTGCGTGGCCTGCGTTCAGGCCATGCCGCACCTGGTGACCCTGCACGAACGATACAAGGACCAGGGATTCCTCACGGTGGGAATCGATCTCGACAGCTTCGGGACCAAGCGGGTGGCAAAGTTCATAGAGGGGCTGCCCTTCCGCATCCCCTACCCCGTGGTCATCGACAAGCAGAGACAAGTGGCGGCCAAGTACGGGGTGAGCGTGCTGCCCACGGTCATCCTCATCGACCGTGAGGGAAAGGTGGCCTACTACCACGTGGGGTACGCCCCGGGTGACGAGAACGAGACCGAGGCGACGATCCGGGAGTTGCTGGGGCTCGCCCCCTGATCCGTGCCCGAACCGCCGGCCGCACCGCTCGAATCCCCACCACGGGGGGAGGGCCGTGCCCTGGCAGAACGCGGGGCCATCTGGGGCTCCGCCGTTGCGCGCAAAGCGAAAGGAGCATCCGCACATGATCGCGGCAAGGCCTTCCGGATTCCTCTTGTGCCTGTCTCTCGCGGCGTTTCTCCTGTGGGGAGCCGACGCGCGGGCCGCGGGCGAAGCGACGGCGGTCAAGGGCAGAAAGACCGACCCGAACGGGATGCTCGCCCCCGGGTCCGATCCGATCCCCTTCGCCCTGCTGGACCTGGAGGGCAACACGGTCTCGCTGTCCGACTACCAGGGCCAGAAGGCCGTGCTGCTGGCCTTCTGGTCGTTCTTCTGCGGCCCCTGCCGGGAAGAAATTCCCCTCCTGGACGAGATCACCAAGAAATACGCCGATCAGGGGTTCGAGATGCTGGCCATCAACCTGGACGGGCCCAAGCTGGAGAAGGCGGTCAAGCAGTACGTGGCGGCGGGGAACTTCGGGTTTCGGGTCCTGTGGGAGGAGATGGAGGGCACCCAGTACAAGACGGCCGACGCCTACGGGGTTCTGGGCACGCCCAGCAGCGTGCTGATCGGCGTGGACGGCAAGGTGAGCTGGACGCACGTGGGGCGCGAGGAGGGGCCGGCCATCGAGGAGGCCATCCGCAAGGCCCTGGCCCGCTAGAGCGCGTCGGGCCCGAAGGGCAGCCGCGCAAAGAGCTTCGCCTCCAGCTCTTCCATGATCCTCCAGTTGTCGCGGATGCGCGCCTGGGCGGCGGGCCGGTCCTTCCCGTAGCGTTCGAGGAGGTCCTGGAACCGCTCCCCCAGGGTCACCACCTCTTCGTGGCGTACCCGCTTGTCGGCGTAGTTCAGGACCTCGGCCTCGGTCACCTCTCCCGCCGGCTCCCACGCCCCCAAGTCCACGTGGCGCTCCACCAGGGCGGCCACCTCCGGATACCCCAGGGCCCGAAGCCGCGCGCCGCCCTCCCGCGCGTGATCCTGGCGGCCGCCGAGGCAGTCCGCCTTGGCGATGTCGTGAAGGAGCGCGGCTGCCTCGAGGCGGTCCAGGTCCAGCGGGAACCCCGCAGCGCCGAGCGCCTCGCCAAGCCGGAGGGTCACCCGTGCCACCTGCTCGCTGTGGCGGCGGATGTGGGGCGGAACCCCGTGGCTCTCCAGGAGCCTGCGGCACTCCTCCCGCCCGGGCACCCCCCCGGTGTGGCCCGGTAGCTGCCCCACCGCGCTCACCGCTTGAGAAACTTGACGGCCTTCGCCACCAGGGCCTCGGGGTCGAGCCCGAGCCGGCGGCGGACCTCCGCCGGGGAACCCGAGACGCCGTAGTTCTCGATGCCCAGCTTGAGGAGCCGGCACGAGATGCCCCGGGCGGCGATGTAGTTGGCCACGCGCGAGCCGAGCCCGGTGTGGACGTTGTGATCCTCGTAGGTGATGACCCGCCCCTTGCGCAGGCACTGGAGGAGCACCGGGTCGTCGGTGCCGTCGAGGGTCTTGGGGCAGGACACATGGAGGACGGAAGGCTCCAGGGACCGCTCGCGCAAGGCCTCCCACGCCTGCACCGCGTGCGCGAGCATCTGCCCCGTGACCAGGATCACGCCGTGGTCGCCGGGGCGCACCAGGTCTACGGCCCCGTACCGGAACTGGTAGTCACCGGCGAAGAAGGGCTCTCCGTCCTCACCGACGACCACCGGCACGGCCTCGCCCCCGAGACCCAGCACCCAGTTGCCGGGCTGGGTCAGGAGGTACCGGAAGACCCGGTCGGCGTGGTTTGCGTCGGCGGGGAAGACCGTGTGGAAACCGAAGAGGTTGTCCAGCAGGCTCAGGTAGTCCGTGCACTGGAGCGCCTTGCCCCCCTCTCCCGCGTCGAGCCCCAGGTGCGTCAGGACCACCTTGAGGTGGGTACGATTGAGGTCGTTGAGGCGAAGCTGGTTGTATGCCCCGTCGAGGCCGAAGGCGCCCTTCCCCACGCACACCGTCACGACCCCCTCGAGGCTCAACGCCCCCGCCACGGTGGCGGCTGCCTGGTCCTGGACGCCGAAGGAGAAGTGGGTCTCGCGGTTTTCCCTGGCATGGGCCGCGGTTCCCACCGCCGCGGCCGGGGCGGTGTCGATCACGGCGATGGGACACGCCCCGCTGCCCCGGTTTGCCTGCGCCACTTCGCGAAGCGTCTCTCCCCAGGCCTTCCAGGCCTCGAGCACGGTGCCCACCGGGTAGGTCAGGGGTTCCCCGATCTCGGGCACGGGCACCTCTTCCACGTCGTGGGAGATCTCGAGATCGAACTCCCCGAAGGCCTGCCGGTAGTCGTGGGCCTCGGCCAGGTCGTCCTCGAGGCGCAGCTCCCGAATGGCCTCCCGATACTCCTCGTCGGTCAACGCCCGCTCGTGGTACTCGGGATTGTTCTCCATGAAGGACACCCCGCTGCCCGCCGTGGTGTGGGCCAACACCAGGACGGGAGCGCTCTGGATCTGGATGCCCCGCCGCAGGGCCTTGTAGATCTCGCCGTGGTCGTGCCCGCTGATCTCGATGACGTCCCAGCCATCGGCGATGTACTCGAACTTCACGTGCTGGGGGGTGAGCTCGTGACCGCGCACGCCCCCCTGGCCGCCGTTGAAGTCGACGATCGCGGTGATGTTGTTCAGGCGGTAGCGCTTGGCCAGCCGCCGCGCCTCGGCGACCTGCCCCTTGAGCTGCTCGCCGTCGCTCATGGCCACGAAGACGTTGTACTTGAGGTTGTGGAACCGGGCCGCGAGGGCGAAACCGCACGCCGCCGAGAGGCCCAGGCCCAGGTGCCCGCCGGTCCACTCGACCCCCGGCACGGTGCGCTCGAGGTTGCCCTCGAAGATGCTCCCCGCCTTGCGAAAGAGCGCCACGGCGTCGTCGAGGTCGAAAAAATCCAGGCGGCCCAGGGCTGCGTAGTACGCCGGGGCCGAGTGCCCGTGACCCACGACGATCCGGTCCCGCTTGGGATCGTCGGGCTGACCGGGCCGCAGGCTGGCCGAGGCGAGCAGCGTCACGAACAGGTCGACGGAAGAGAGGCTGCCGGCCGGGTGCCCGCTCTCCGCAATCCGGATCATGCGGAGCACATCGCCCCGGACGGTGCGCGAGAGGGTGCGCAGATAGCGGATCTGCTCCGTCGTGAGCTCTTCGTCCCGAAAACCCTTGGGAATCTGCATCAACCCCACCTCCGTTGGAGGGCAGGAAACGGCGGGCGCCGGGCGCGCCCCTGCCGCTACTCGTCGTCGTCGTCCTCTTCGTAATCCTCGTGCAGGTCGCCCTCGTCGTCTGCCTCTTCGCGCTCTTCCTCTTCGGCCTTGCGCGCAACCTTCGACGTGCGCAACTGCCGGATGCCCCGCATCACCGCGCGCACCGGGTTGTCGACGTCTTCGAGCTCATCGCTGTCGATGTACTCGGCGAGCTCCTCGGCCACCTCGGTCACGAGCTCCGGGTCGGAGAGGTCTTCCCAGCTGAACTCCATGTCCTCGATGGGCTCGCCGTCGCAGAGAAAAGCCACTCCGTTCTCGTCGTAGACGGCGTCGATCGTGGGAAGTATCCGCTTCCTGGGCATGATTCCTCCTCGTTCGAGACAGACTCCCTGGGCTCGAAAAGCGCCCGAACATACCATCCGCCTCCGGGGATGACAAGCGGACTCGACACGGGAGTTGTGCCCGAAGTGCGCGATAAGCTCAAGAAAAACAAATCTTTGGGGCTTGTGAAACGGCGGGCGGGGGATGGGCAGGCGGTTGGGGAGCGTGCGCCAGGCCGACGGGCTCGTGCTACGGTGAAGCTATGCGACCAGGTCCAACTCCGGCGCCTCCGCAACGGCCTCGGCAGCCCACTGGGCCACCCACTCCTTGGCCAGGTCCACGGTCTGGCGCGAGATCTCGGGGAGAGCTCCGCCGAAGGCCTGCTGAGCCTGGCGCAGCCCGGTCTCCATCCCCCGGGCCATCTCCGCCGCGTGGAAGGCGCGGTCTCCCCCGCCAAACAGGCTCACCGCGAAGTCCCGGAGCCGTCCCGCGGTGGCCTCCACCGACCAGTAGTCCGCCGGGGTGTCCGCCGGCATGGAGAGGGTCACCGTCACCGACTGATGCACCGAGAGGAACTCCGCGTACTCGTGCTCCACGACTCCCAACCGGGCCGCCACCGGGTCGAAGGAGCGGTAGTGGCGGGCATAGCCCGGGTCCACGGCCTGGAGGAAGCGGTGGAGGAGCTTCTGGAAGCCCGCCACGGCCAAGTCCATTTCCCGAAACGCCCGGCGCAGCTCCAGGGCCTCGCTGCGGGCCTCCTTGCGGTGGCCCAGGGCAAGGCCCCTGCCCTGGCCCGCCTCCGGCTGGAGCCCGCCCCGCCGGTCGTAGGTGAGGGAGTAGGCGCTCGTGCGGCGCTCCAGCGAGAGGTCGAAGGAACGGCCCGCCTCGTCGGTAAAGGAGAGCTTGAGGCTCTCGGCGCTGGAAAGACTCGTCTCCCGAAGGGATACGGTCTCCCGGGAGAGGGGGTGGACGGGTCGGCAGCAGGAGCCGGCGGCGTGGGCGAGCATGGGTGTTCCTCCCTCCATGGAGTGTTGGGGTGCGTATCGGCCGGGAGGGGAAGCCGCTTGAGCTCGGGGGCTCCCGATCGATCTCGATTTCGATGGATCCGGAGCGAAAGGAGCGGTCCCGCGGCCGGCGGGCCGAGGTGGAGCCTCGTCAGCTCTGCGCGCCCTGCGCCCCGCTGCGCGCCAGGAACTCCCGGGCCAGGGCCCGGGCGATGAGGGGGGCGTTGCCGCCTGCCCGGTTGTTGACGATCACATGGAGGCGCTGCCCCCGCCCCGCCGCCTCGTGCATCAGGGTGGCCGCGTCCCCCACCATGCCCGGGTCGAGCATCCCCGGCACCAGGCGGTCGAAGGGATGGGCCGCCGCGTAGGCATCTTCGTAGCGCACGTTCCGAGGGGTCATGAGCCGCACCACGGCTTCCCCGGACCCGTTGCGGAACTTCCCCTCCCCCAGCTCGAACTGTCGCAGGAGCGGCGGGAGCCAGGTCCAGTGGGAGAGCACCTGCCCTACACCATGGTGCTCCAGCACCTGGAAGAGCGGCGGGGCCAGGTACGCCTCGGTGCGCAGCTCCAGGTGGTAGAGGCCGCAGGCAGGCACGGCCGCGAAGAAACGGCCCCACTCCTCGGCCGCCCGCTCGGGCGCTTCCCGCTCGTCCTTGCGCCGGTACTCCTGCTCCAGGATCACCCCGGCCAGAGCGGGCCCCAGGAGCTCGGCCGCCGGCCGGAGGAAGCGGTGGGCGAAGAGCTCCGGGTTCAAGTACTCGGGGTTGGGGACGACGGCGCCGCCCCGCCGGAGCACGTGTGCCGTGACCGCCTGGGGCGCCTTGAGCAGCAGCCGGGCTCCCTCCGGGAGCTGCCCGCGGTAGGCCAGCAGGGTGCGGTAGATGCCCGTGGGCTTGCCGGCAGGGTCCAGGAGGGGCCCGTAGAACGTGTAGTCGAGCTCCAGCACGGGAAAGTGCTCGAAGTACTCCCCCACGCACTCCACCGGCAGCACCTCTTCGACGAATTTCCTCCCGCCCAGGCTCTTGGTCCGACGGGTCACCCGGTGGGCAAAGCGCTCGGGGTCGTAGATCTGGCCGAGCCAGCCCGCGTATCGGTCGCTGGCCGTGCCGAGGTGGATCTGGGGGTGGAGACCCCGGAAGCGAAAGCGCTCCAGGTCCAGATCGCCGGCAGGGGGGCCGCTCACGCGGGAACCCCCCGCTGGCGGACCAAGCCGCCGCGCCGCCGGTGAAGAGCCCGGGGAGCGCTCTTCCGGCAGCTCCCCGGTCTGCTACACTGGGCCTCCGGCTGCGGCCCCCCGCTGGACCCGGAAGCTCCGGGGGCGGGGCACCCACGCCTGTTTCCTGCCCCCCAACCTCTGCCTCGGAGGTTCCCCATGACCATCGAAGAAGCCCTCGTCACCTCGCTGGAGTACGAGCACCGGGTGAGGGACCACTTTCGCACGTGTGCGGGGCAGGCCGCCAGCCCCGAAGCCCGGGGGTTCTTCGAGCTCATGGCCCGGGAGGAGCAGGGGCACGTGGACTACCTGGAGGCCAAGCTCTCCCGGTGGCGGGAGACCGGGCGAGTGGGGAAAACCGAGCTCGCGACGGCGGTGCCCCGGCGGGGTTGGCTCGCGCGAGGCAAGGAATCTCTCGGCGCCCGGCGCCCCGCGACGGGCGGCCCCTCACCCCGGGAGCACCTCTACCGGGCCCTGGAGCTGGAGCACCAGGTGAGCGCCTTCTACCGGAAGCTCGTGGACGCCGTGGAGGAGCCCGAGGCGGCCGCCCTGTTCCGGCGCTTCCTGGAGATCGAGGACGGCCACACCGCGCTGGTGCAGGCCGAGATCGACCACGAGACCCACACCGGCGTCTTCTTCGGCGTGCAGGAGTTCACCCTGGACGGAGAGTAGCCCCTCCCCTCCTCAACCCGCCTGGAACACCACCTTGTTCAGCACCTCGACCACCTTGTCCTCCTCGAAGGGCTTGAGGATGTAGTGGCTTGCGCCGGCCTTTGCGCATTCGAGGATCTTGTCCTTGCCCGACATGGAGCTGACCATGATGACCACGGCCTGGGGGTCGATCTTCTTCAGGAGCACCAGGGTCTGGAGCCCGCCCATCTGGGGCATGACGAGGTCCAGGGTTACGAAGTCGGGCTTGACCTCCTTGTACTTCTTCACGGCCTCCAGGCCGTTGGAGGCGGTGGCCACCACTTCACACCCGTGCTTCTCCAGGATCTTCCCCAGCTCCTTTTGGATGTACGGCGAATCGTCCACCACGAGGGCCCGCTTGCTCATCTGCGCTCTCCTCCCACTGCCCGGCGCCCGGTCTGGTTCAGGGGCGCTCCCGGGTCAGGGATACGATCATCTCCAGGCGCCCCAGCTCCGTCTCCAGGGGCACCGCCACGCTCTCGACCCCCGACCCGAAGTCCAGGTTTACTCCGACGCCCGCCACCACGGTGGGGGGGGTGATCCCCTCCCGCAGGCCGAGCTCGTAGAGGTGTCCCGTGGCGTTGCCCACGATGGTGTTGGCCACCTCGGCCAGGATGGCCTGGACCTCCTGCCACCGGTCTTCGCCCATCTTTTCGTCCAGGATGCGCTCGGCCAGGCTCCAGACCACCTCGCGGGCCGCGGTGAGCACCACCGAGCCCGACAGCCTCCCCTGGAGGCCGATGATGATGCTCAGGTTGTCTCCGAGGCGGCCCGCGTCCAGGCGGGTCACCCGGCCCAGCGTGACCTCGAGCCGGGCCATCTTCCGGAGCACCCGCACCGAAGGCACCAGGAAGGCGTTGACGTACTCGGCTCGCATGGCGCCTAGTCCACGGCCTTGGTGGCCCGGATCACCTCTTCCAGGCTCGTGATGCCGGCCAGGACCTTGCGCAGGCCGTCGAAGCGCAGGTCCCGGAAGCCCTTGGCCGCCGCGGCGCGCCGGATCTGGGTGGTACTCGCCCGGTCGGTGATGAGCTCCCGGATCTCCTCGTCCACCCGCAAGACCTCGTGGATGCCCGTGCGCCCCTTGTACCCGTTGCCCCCGCAGTACCCGCACCCCTTGCCCCGGTACAGCGTCACCTGCCCCGCCAGCTCCTGAAGGCCTGCCTCCCCGAGCTCGGCGTCCTTGGGCTGGTACCCCGCCTTGCACTGGGGGCAGACGCGCCGTACCAGGCGCTGGGCGAGGATGCACAGGAGGGTGGGAGCGAGCAGGAAGGGCTGAACGCCCATCTCCATGAGCCGGGTGATGGAGCTCGGGGCGTCGTTGGTGTGCAGCGTGGAGAGCACCAGGTGCCCCGTGAGCGCCGCCTCGGCTGCGATGGAGCCGGTCTCGGGGTCGCGGATCTCCCCCACCATGATGATGTCAGGGTCCTGGCGCAGGAAGGCCCGCAGCGCCCCGGCAAAGGTGAGGCCCCGCTTGGGGTTGACCGCCACCTGGTTGATGAGGGGGATCTGGTACTCCACCGGGTCTTCCACCGTGACGATGTTGGTCTCGATGGAGTTGATGGCGTTGAGGGCGGCGTAGAGGGTGGTGGACTTGCCGCTCCCCGTGGGGCCCGTCACCAGCACGATGCCGTTGGGCTGGCGGAGGGCCGCCTCGAAGAGCTTGAGGTTGTGCTGGGAGAACCCCAGTTTGTCCAGGGTCACCCGCACGCTCCCCCGGTCGAGGATGCGCATCACCACCTTCTCGCCGTAGTACACGGGGAGCACGCTCACCCGGAACTCCAGCTCCTTGTCGCCCATCTTGAGCTGGATGCGGCCGTCCTGGGGCCGCTGGCGCTCGGAGATGTCGAGCTCGGCAAGGATCTTCACCCGGCTCACCACGGCTGCGGCCAGGCGCATGGAAAAGGAGAAGCGCTTCTGGAGCACCCCGTCCACCCGGAAGCGCACCATGAGGTTGTCTTCCCCGGGCTCGATGTGGATGTCGCTCGCCCCCTCCCGCACGGCGAGCTTGAGGATCTTGTCCACCATCTTGACGATGGGGGCCTCTTCGCCCGCCCGGCGCAGGCTCTCCAGGTCGGTCTCCCGGCCGCCGGAGCCCAGGTCGAGCTTCTCCAGGGTGAGGAAGTCGTCCTTCTCCCCTTCTCCCCCGTCCTTGCCGTAGTGGGCGTTGAGGGCCTGGAGGATCTGCACCTCCCCTGCCAGCACCGGCTGGACCGGCCGCTTGAGGAGCCCCCCCACCAGGTCCACCGCCTCGATAAGGGTGGGGTCGGAGACGGCCAGGGTCACCTCGTCGCCGATGGCGAAGAGCGGCACGACCCGGTAGCGCCGGCACACCTCCTCGGGGAGCTGGGCCAGGAGGTCGGTCTGCACCTGCACCTCCTCCAGGTCCATGACCGCCAGGTTGAACTGGCGGGCCAGGGAGTGGAGCAGGTCCTTCTCCTTCAAATAGCCCGACTCCACCAGGAACTTCCCGATGGGCTTGGCCGAGAGGCCGCGGCTCTTCCGGTCGGAGAGGGCCTGCTCGAGCTCTTCCTCGGTGAGGAACCCGTCCTCCACCAGGAGCTGGCCCAAGCGGGCCTCCACGCGGCGCTGGAGTGCCACGTCAGACCCCGAACAGGTTGTCGATGTCGTCCTGGGAGACCTTTACGTCGGCCTCCTCGGGCGCCGACTCCACGCTCTCCCGGGCCGCCTCCAGGAGCTCGGCGAGCCCGGGCGGGGCACCCGGAGCCGAGGCCGCCCCAGGGGGGGGCGAGGGGGTGGCCGCGGGCGCCGCCGCAACGGCGAGAGCCTCGGCGCGGCGGGCGGCGTCGAGACCTGCGCCGCACCCGCCGCAGAACCGGTCGGCGGCGCCGTTGCGGAAGCCGCACCCGGCACAGTACCGGGCCAGGGGCGCTCCGCAGGCCCCGCAGTAGTTGCGCTCCGGGGCGTTGGGTTGCTTGCAGGCGAGACAGTTCATGGCTCCCTCGTGGCCACCCGGTTGCGTCCGGCGGCCTTGGCTTCGTAGAGGGCCTCGTCGGCGAGGCGGATCAGGTCGTCGGCGGTGGCGACCCGGGGGCCCGGGCACGCGGCCGCGCCCACGCTCACGGTGATCCCCAGGCGCTCGCCCCGGGCTTCGATGGGCGTTCCCTCCACCGCGGCGCGGATGCGCTCGGCGAGCTCCGCTGCCCCCGGCAGGCCGGTGTGGGGCAGGAGAACGCAGAACTCCTCCCCGCCGTAGCGGCCCGCCACGTCGGTGCCCCGCACCCGCACCCGCAGGAGATCCGCCAAGCCCCGGAGCACCTCGTCCCCGGCCTGGTGGCCGTAGGTGTCGTTGAGCCGCTTGAAGTGGTCGATGTCGAGCATCAGGAAGGCCAGCGGCGTTCCGTAACGGGCGCTGCGCGCGTACTCCGCCTCGAGGGCCTGCATGAAGTAGCGGCGGTTGAAGAGCTTGGTGAGGGGGTCCACCGACGAGAGCTCCCGGAGCTGCTCGTTGGAGGCGCGAAGGGCATCCTGGAGGGCCTTGATCTTGAGCTGGACCTTGATGCGGGCCAGGAGCTCCCCGGGATCGAAGGGCTTGGTGACGTAGTCCGAAGCCCCGAGCTCGAGCCCCCGGATCTTGACCCCCACTTCGGTGCGGCCCGTGAGCAGGATGACCGGGATGTCGCGCAGGTCGGGGCGGGCCCGCACGAGGTTCAGGAACTTGAAGCCGTCCACCGAGGGCATGACCAGATCGCACAGGATCAGGTCGGGGGCCCCGGCCAGCACCTCCTTGTAGCCTTCGATCCCGTTCTCGGCCTCCCGGCACGAGGAAAAGAGCCCCAGGCGCTCCACGAGCCGGCGCACCTCCTGACGCAGGCCCGGGGAGTCGTCCACGATGAGCAGCGAGAAGTCCCGGCGCCCCATGAGGCCCAGGGGGTCCTCCAGGTGGCCCCCCTCTATCCGTCCGGCCTCGGGAGCCGCCACACGGGAAACGGCGCTTGGTTCCACTGGGACAGTCCTTCCGACCCCCTCACGGCTGTGCCGGGCGGCAGGGTCAGGGTGAGGGTGCCGTCGGCCAGGGAGGCGTCGGGCACGATCCGTCGAAACTCCAGCTCGTAGCCCCCCTCTGCGCCCCCCGCCCGCACGCTCACGCGACCGGGAAAGGGATGTCCCTCCACCTCGGCGTACTGCCCATAGGCCAGCTCCAGCCGAGGCGCCCCCTCCTGGGAGAGGGAGACCCGCTGGGGCAGCCCCGTGCCCGCGGCAAAGGCCACCTCCTGGCGCCACCCCCCCGCCCCCTCCAGCACCAGCACCCGGCGCCCGTCGGGGTAGATCCAGGCCTCGGTGGGGCTACCGACCCGGGGTACCCGCCCCAGGAGCAGCGTCTCGAACCAGGGCCCCCAGGCGTCCCACGCCTCCCGATAGGCGGTGCGGCGGGTGGGCAGGTACACCTCGCAGGTGCCGCCCTCCCCTTCGCGGCACGCGAGCGAGAGCACCGGGGTGGAGAAGGGACCCGCCACCGCGTCGAGGCGCAGGCCCTCGCCCCGGCGCGCCCGGGCGCCGAAATCGGCGCTGCCCTTTCCATCGGCCCGGAGCCTCCCCTGGAGCCGCACCGCCTCGGGGGCCGCGTTGTACTGCCGGAGGAGCCGGTCCAGGGCGGCCGGGTCGGTGGTCGCCCCCACGGGCTCCCGCACCGCCGCCCGCGGCCCGCAGGCCGCGAGCCAGAGCAGCGCACCGAGCGCCGCGAGCGCCCCGGCGAGTGCCCGGCCCCTCACAGGGCCTCCAGCTTCTGTCGCGCCGACTCGGTATCCGGCGCGATCTCCAGGGTGCGCCGGTAGGCCTGGGCTGCCTCGGCGGGCTCTCCGGCCGCCACCAGGGCGTCCCCCAGGTGCTCCCAGATGATGGGGTCCTCGGGGTTCGCCTCCAGGGCCCGGCGCAGGGTCTCCACCGCCTCGGGATACCGGCCCTGCTTGTAATAGACCCAGCCCAGGCTGTCGGTGATGAAGCCGTCGCCGGGCTTGAGCTCCAGGGCCCGCAGGATCAGGCGCTCGGCTTCCTCCAGGTGCACCCCCTGCTCGGCATAGGTGTAGCCGAGGTAGTTGAGGGCGTGGGGGTCGTCGGGGTTGTGCTCCAGGGACCGCTTCATATATTCGGCACTGCGCCGCCAGTCCTTGAGCTTGTCGTGGAGAACTCCCAGGGTGAAGAACACCCGGGCGTTCCCGGTCTCCCGTTCCTGGAGGTAGCCCTCCAGGAGGTCCGCCGCCCGGCGGTACTCGGCGTCGTCCTCCCAGAGCCCCGCCAGGGCCAGGACGACCTCCTCGTCTCCCGGATCCTCCGCCAGACGGGTCTCCAAGAGCGCCCGGGCCTCGGCCTTGCGCCCGAGCCCGTCCAGCGCGATGGCCTTGCGCACCAGGGCGTCGGAGTACTCCGGCGCCCCCGGCGGCACCCGGTCGAAGCTCTCCACCGCTTCGGCGTACTTCTTCTGGGCCAGCAGGCTCACCCCCAGGAGATACCAGGCCTGGGAGTCCGCCCCGTGGGCCTCGGCCATGGTGCGAAACACCGCCTCGGCGTCCTGGGCGCGCTCGGCCTGGAGGAGCAGCACCCCCAGGCGGAAGCGCAGGCCCGGGTCCCCGCCGCTCCACCGCTCCGCGGCCTCGAAGACCTCCAGGGCCTCGTCCACGCTCCCCTGGCGCAACAGGGTCTGGCCCAACCGGAACCGCGCCTCCACGTCGTGGGGGTTGACGTCCACCAGCCGGCGATACAGGGCCTCGGCGGCGGGGAAGCCGCCCCCGTCCTCCTCGAGCCGCGCCAGGGCGCGCAACCCTCCGCGATGATTGGGGTCCAGGGACAGGGCCCGGCCCAGAGACTGGCGGGCCTGGTCCCGATCCCCCTCGACCAGGTGGAGCCGGCCCAAGGTGAAGTGGGCGTCGGCGTTTCGGGGGTCCGCCTCGGCCCATGCCCGGGCTTCCTGCAGGGCCTCCTCCTTGCGCCCCAGCCCCTCCAGCAGCCGAACGGCCAGGCCGCGGGCCTCGGCGCTGCCGCCCGCCGCGGCCTCCCGAGCGGTCGCCGCCGCCTCCTCTCCCCGGCCCTGCACCTCCAGGAGTCGGGCCCGGAGAAGCAGGAGCCCCGGCTCACCGGGGCGCAGCTCCACGCCCCGCTCTACCAGCACCAGGGCCTCCTCGAAGCGGCGCTGCCCCAGGAGGAGCCGCGCGGCCTCCAGGCGCAGCACCGCCGACTCCGGGTCGGCCTCCACGGCCTGGAGGAGGGCGTCCAGGGCCTCGTCCGGCTCCCCCGAGCGCTCCGCCAGGTAGGCCCGCAGGGCGTGGGGCACGGCGTTGGTGGCGCGGGCGGTATCGGAGGCCCAGGAGGGGAAAGGGGGCAGAAGGAGCAACAGCACGGAGGCTACGAGAATCCTCATGGGGTCTCCCCTTCGGAGATGAGGGTGCGGGCCCGGTCGCACAGGTCCTGGAGCCGGACCAGCGCCTCCACCGGGGTCAGGGTGTCGACGCTCTGGCCCGCGAGCTCACGCACCAGGGCGTCGCGCCGGCGCTCGGCCGCGCTGGCGAACAGGCTCAGTTGGCTGGGTCCCCGCCGGGCCGCACCGGGCCGCACCCGCGCCGAGAGGGCGAACCGGGGCTGGCCGACCTCGTCGAGCTCCCCGGCCTCCAGGTTGCCCAGGACCTCCCGGGCCCGGCCCAGCACCCGGTCCGGGAGCCCCGCCAGGCGGGCCACCTGGATGCCGTAGGAGCGGCTCGCGCCGCCCTCCACCAGGCGCCGCAGGAAGATCACCTGCCCCTCCCACTCCTTGACCGCCACGTTCCAGTTGGCCACGCCGGGCAGGGTCCGCGCCAGGTCCGTGAGCTCGTGGTAGTGGGTGGCAAACAGCGTCGGCGCCCCCAGCTCGTGCAGGTACTCGGCCACCGCCCAGGCGATGGAGAGGCCGTCGAAGGTGGAGGTACCCCGGCCGATCTCGTCGAGCACGATGAGGCTTCGCCCGGTGGCATTGTGCAGGATGTTGGCGGTCTCGGTCATCTCCACCATGAAAGTCGAGCGCCCCCGGGCCAGGTCGTCCGAGGCCCCGACCCGGGTGAAGATGCGGTCCACCGCTCCCACCCGTGCGCTCTCCGCCGGAACGAAGGACCCCGCCTGGGCCAGGAGGACGATGAGGGCCGTCTGGCGAAGGATCGTGGATTTTCCCGCCATGTTCGGGCCCGTGAGGATCAGCAGGTGCGCCCCCTCCCCTGCGACGCACACGTCGTTGGGAACGAAGCGCTCCTCGCCCAGGGCCTCGACCACCGGGTGGCGCCCCCCCCGGAGCTCGATCCCGACGCCGGCGTGGACCCGGGGCCGCACGTAGCCCCGCTCCACGGCCAGGTCGGCGAAGCTCGCCAGCACGTCGAGGATCTCCACCGCCCGGGCGGTGGCCTGGAGCCGGTCCAGGTGGCGTGCCGTCTCCCGGCGCACCTCCACGAAGCCCTCGTACTCCAGCGCCCGGGCCCGGTCTTCGGCCCCCAGGACCTTCTGCTCCATGTCCTTGAGCTGCGGGGTCACGAACCGCTCGGCGTTGGCGAGCGTCTGGCGGCGCTCGTAGTCGGGGGGGACGGCGGCCAGGTTGGCCCGGGTCACCTCGAGGAAGTACCCGAAGACCTTGTTGAACCCCACCTTGAGGGAGGCAATTCCGGTTCGCTCCCGCTCCCGGGCCTGGAGGCGGGCGATCCAGCCTCTGCCGTCGCGCTGGATGGCCCGCAGCTCGTCCACCTCGGGGTGGTAGCCGTCGCGCAGGAGCCCCCCCTCGGTGAGCACCGCGGGGGGGTCGTCGGCCAGCGCCCGCGCAAGGAGCCCGGCCACCTCGGGCAGAGGGTCGAGCGCCCCGGCCACCTCGCCCAGCAGGGCCGCCTCGGCGCCGCCCAGCAGCGCGGCGAGCCCCGGAACCGCCTCCAGGGAGCGCCGCAGCGCCACCAGGTCTCGGGCGTTGGCCGTGCCCTGGGCCGCCTTGCCCCCCAGGCGGGCCAGGTCGTGCACCGAGCGAAGGGTGTCGCGAACCTTGCGGCGGGTCTCGCCCCGGCGGACGAGCTCGTCCACCGCGTCGAGCCGCCCGTCGATGGCGCCCACGTCCAGCAGGGGAAAGGCGAGCCACTCCCGCAGCCGCCGCCCCCCCATGGCCGTGCAGGTCCGGTCGGCCAGGTGGAGGAGCGAGCCCTCCCGGCGCTCTCCCGAGAGGGTGCGGAAGAGCTCGAGGTTTCGTTTGGTGGCCTCGTCCAGCACCAGGGAGTCCCCGCCCCGGTGCCGGGACAGGCGCCGCAGCGTCGCGAGCCCTCCCTTGCAATGGGCCTCCACGTAGCGCAGCACCGCGGCGGCGGCCTTGACCCCCTCGTCCAGGTCCTCCACCCCGTACCCCGCCAGGCCCGCCACCCCGAAGTGCGCCCTCAGGGCCGCCCGGGCGCGCCGGCCGTCGAAATCCCGCCCCGGCACTTCCGCCACCGGGACGCCCGGCGGGAGAGCGTCGGCCGGGATCTCGCTGCGGCGCCCCTCGGCCACCAGCACCTCCCGGGGCTCGATCCGCGCCACCTCGGCGGCCGCCGCCTCCCAGTTCCGGGCCTCCCCCACCCGGAACTCCCCCGTGGTCACGTCGGCATAGGAAAACCCCACCCCCCGCCGGCCGGGGTGGAGCGCCAGGAGATACTGGGCCCGCTTGGCGTCGATCATCTCCGTGTCGGTCACGAGCCCCGGCGTCACCACCTGGACGACCTCGCGCCGCACGAGCCCCTTGGCCTGCCGGGGATCCTCCACCTGGTCGCAGACGGCCACCTTGTGCCCGCTCTCCACGAGCCGCGCGATGTGGGCGCGGGCCGCGTGCCAGGGCACGCCGCACATGGGCACCGCACCCTCTCCCTTGTCCCGGCTGGTGAGGGTGATCTCCAGCACCCGGGACGCCACCTGGGCGTCGTCGAAGAACATCTCGTAGAAGTCCCCCAGGCGAAACATAAGGATGCACCCGGGATGCGCCTGCTTGAGCTCCAGGTACTGTCGCATCATCGGGGTAAGCTTGGGGGGCGGCGGCGCGGGGCCGGCTTCGGAGGACGAAGACGAAGCGGGAACGTCGGGTGTCGTCACGGAAGCCACCTGGGAATCACGAGAATGAGGGGCGTGGGGAGCTCATGGCCGCACCGTCTACGTCGAAATCGATATCGAGATCGGCATCGAAATCGACCTCGATGCCGATCTCGACTTCGAGTTCGATCGGCCGAGGGCGAAAGGGGCGGGCCGGGGGTCTCCCCGCAGGCGGCGCAGGCGGCTTTGGCGATATGCCTTGGCGGGCACAGGATGCCCCTCCCCTCCCCCCCTGGACTGCCACGGACCATCCAGAAGCCCACGGGATCCTGCGCCGCCGGAGGGGAGACACCCGGGCCGCCGACGCATGGGTGATGTGCGGCGCAGCGTCGCTAGAGGGTGGGCTCTTCTTCCAGGGGCCGGGGGCTCGGGCTGGCGGGGCGCCGCGGGGAGGCCTCCCCCCCCGGGGGGAGCGCCCGCACGGGTCCCACGGGCTCCGCCGGAGAGGACCCCGCGGGGGCCGGCTCTTCGGCCGCCGCCGGAGGCTTGAGCTCCGCCGCCTGGGCCCGCAGCTCTCCGAGCTCTTTTTCCAGCTCCCGGATGCGCTTGTCCCGCTTGCGGATCTCCACCCTGCGGGCCAGCCGCTCGTAGATCCCGTGGAACCCCGCCGCGAGCATGCCGAAGAGGAAGAACACCGCAAAGAGGATCCACACGGGGAACGGGGGCGTCTGGTACCGGTACCCCTGGAAGTAGGCGTCGAACACGAAAGGCACGTTGGTCCCCAGCGCCTCCAGGTTCTGGTAGACGAAGACCAGGAGCACGAACAGGCACAGGGCGAAGAAGAGCTTCTTCACGAAGGCGAGCATGGGTCTCTCCCCGCAGCAGGTTTCGGGGCCCCGGACCCCGCCGCGAAGCGGGGCGCCAGGGAGTCGTAGATCTCCGTCAGGTGCTGGGAGATCACGCGGACCGCCCCGAGCACCGGCATGAAGTTGGTGTCGCCCACCCAGCGGGGCACCACGTGCAGGTGCAGGTGATCCCGCACCCCCGCCCCCGCCGCCGCACCCAGGTTTAGGCCCAGATTGTACCCCTCGGGGCGCAGCACCGCCTCCAGGGCCCCCCGGGCCCGCACCGCGAGCCGCCAGACCTCGCCCGCCTCGGCGTCGCCCAGGTCCTCGAGGCCCGCGGCGTGGCGGTTGGGCACCACCATCAGGTGCCCCGCGGTGTAGGGGTAGCGGTTGAGGATCACGAAGGCCCGCTCCCCCCGGTGGAGCACCAGGTGCTCCCGATCGGCTCCGGCCTCCAGGGCGGCGCAGAAGACGCAGCCCCGGGTCTTGGGCCCTCGCACGTACTCGATGCGCCACGGCGCCCACACGTTGCCGCCCTCGACGACGCCGCCTCTCAAGGGGCCACCTCCTCGAACCGCACCGCGATCCCTCCCGGCGAGAGCTCCACCAGCGCTACCGTGCACCGGGGGGCGTGGCGGCGCTCGAAGGCCGAGCCCGGGTTCACCAGGACGGTCTTCCCCCGCTGCGTGCGGGCGGGCCGGTGGCTGTGCCCGTACACGAGAAGGTCCGGCGCCTCGCCGAACGCCGAGAGCACCCGGTCCTCCAACCCCTCCGACGGCCCCCCGCCGTGCACCAACCCCACCCGGCAGCCGCCCAGGTCGAGGAGGCGCGACGAGGGCAGGCGCCGGGCCACGGAAAGAGGGTCCGCGTTGCCGGCCACCCCGTAGAAGGGCCGGGTGTCGCCGAACTCCAGGTAGTCCACCACCGCCTCCGCAGCATAATCCCCCGCGTGCAGGAGCACCTCGGCCGGCCCGAGGACGCCCGAGAGCAGCGCCGGCAACCGGGCGTCCAGAGCGAGCAGGTGCGTGTCGGAGAGAAGGCCGAGAAGCATGGGAGTTGTCCGTGGTCCGTGGTCCGTTGGAGTTTCGGACCGATCGGTCCGATCCGACCGATCCGACCGATCGGCCGCTTCACCCATCACCCATCACCCATCACCCATCACCCATCACGCCTCACGCCTCACGCTTCACCCGTCACCCGTCACCCTCTCAAAACCTCCGCCGCGAGTCCAGGAGCAGGGTCACGGGGCCCTGGTTCACCAGCGCCACCTCCATCTCGGCCCGAAAGCGGCCGGTAGCCACGGGCAGACCCTGCGCCGCAAGGCGGCGGGCCACGGACAGATAGAGGGCCTCGGCTGTGTCGGGCGGGGCGCTGGCCGTAAACGACGGCCGGCGCCCCTTGCGGCAGTCGCCCACGAGGGTGAACTGGCTCACCAGGAGGACGCCGCCCCCCACGTCCTGGAGGCCGAGGTTCATCTTCCCCCCGTCGTCCTCGAAGACCCGCAGGCCTGCGACCTTCTCGGCCACGTACCCCGCGTCGTCCTCCCCGTCGCCCCCCTCCACCCCCAGGAAGACGAGGAACCCGGTGCCCACGGCGCCGACGACCCGGCCCTCCACCCGCACCTCGGCCCGGCTGACCCGCTGCACCACCGCTCGCACCGTTCCCTCACTGCCCGCCGGACGCGCGTGCCACCCGGCGTTCGGGCTCCCGGGCGGCGACCTCGTCGAGGCGATCGAGCCACCCCCGGGCCCAGGCCCGGTAGGCATCGGCTTCGCCCCGGGGCACCGGGTCGCCGGGCACGTACTTCTCCCGCAGGGGGTCCACCCAGCGGCCGTCCTTCTTGACCCGGAAGTCCAGGTGGGGACCCGTGGCCAGCCCCGTCTGCCCCACGTATCCGATCACCTGCCCCTGGGCGACCCGCGCCCCCGCCCGGATGCCCCGGCCGAAGCCCGAGAGGTGGTTGTACAGGGTCTCGTAGCCCCGGGCGTGGCGCAGCGCCACGGTGTTGCCCGCTTCGCCCTTCCACCCCGCGTGCTCCACGGTGCCGTCGGCCACGGCCCACACCGGGGTGCCCGCCGGAGCGGCATAGTCCACCCCTTGGTGGGGACGCACCACGTCGAGCACCGGGTGGCGCCGGGCGTGGGTGAACCGGCTGGAGATCCGGGAGAACTGGAGAGGGGAGCGAAGGAAGCTCTTGCGCACGCTCCGGCCCTCGGGATCGAAGTACCCCTCCACCGCCGCCGACCGGTAGTACACGGCCGACCAGGTGCCCCGCGCCCCCCGGTACCGGGCTGCCAGGAGCCGCCCGTTGCCCACCGGCTCCCCGCCGGCGGAGAGGGTCTCGTAGAGGGCCTCGAAGGCATCCCCCTCCCGGGTGTCCCGGGAGAAGTCCAGGTCCCAGGCGAAGAGGTCCACAAACGCCATCACCAGGTCCGGATCGGCCCCGGCCGCCAGGAACGACGCATAGAGCGAGCCGCGAACGCTCCCCGCGAGCACGGCCTCCTCCCGAGCCACGGGGATCTCCACCTTCTCGGCCCGCCACCCCTCGCCCCGGGCCTCGGCCCGGTACACCTCCACGGGGCTGCGCCGGTACGTGAGCTCGGCAGGGCGGCCCTGGGGGTCGAGGAGCAGGGTGTAGGCGTCGCCGGGGCGGGCGCGGCGGGGGTCGAAGACCGGCGCCAGGCTGCGGGCCAGGGCGAGGGCGTCTGCCGGCGCCACGCCGCTCTTCTGGAGCACGGCCCCCAGGGTCTCCCCCGAGGCCACCTCCCCCTCGGCCCGGCGAAAGCCCCTAAGCTCCCGGATGCGCTCCTCCAGGAGAACCCCGAACCGCTCGTCGATGCTCGGCGTCCAGGGCTCCGACAGCGAGGCCCTCAGGGCATCGGCAGCCTCCGGCGTCAACCGGGGGGGAAGGGACGACCACAGGCGGTCCGGCCGCGCCACGCCGAGAAAACACGCGGCCAGCGCAGCGGCGTGGAGCACCCGGTGCCCTCGGCCCATCTCGCCTCCCGGTCCGGCCCCCCGCGCAGGAAAGAGGGGGGCATGGTAGCCGACCGGAGCAGGGGCATCAACCCCCCGAGAGCCGCCGACGGGGTGTGCCGCTCCCCGCTCTTCCCAATCGCTATCGCAATCGGTATCGCAGTCGGAGTCGATACCGATGGCGATACCGATACCGATACCGATAGCGATGGGAAGGTGCCGGACTAGGCTCGCTCCCGCGGCGCGGGGCGGACCGGTGAGGGGCTCGGCGCAGGAGCGCGGGCAGGCGTGCGGGCTCCAAAGTCCTCTGAAGAGGTCCTTGCCCTGCCCCCGGGGCTCGTGGCAATCGTCTCGCCGCTCATCGGCTACGAGGGGGCCATGACGAAGAGCCGATCCGCCGCCGCTATCCGATCTCCGAGGCCGCGCCGCTTGCCCAGCCCAGGCTGCGGCCGTTTCGGTGTGGCATCCCGCCCGCGCAGCACCTCGCTACACACACAAGTCATCCCGCACCGGTCTGGGGCGTCTTTTCTGGAGGCCCACCGCCGCTTTGCCGGGAAGCCAGGCACGGGAGTGCCCGGCGCCGGGGGGGGCGTTTTGCGCGTCGCTGCAAAGGAGGAAGCCATGAGGGGAAGAAGAAGGGGGCTTGGGCTGGCCGGCGCCCTGGGGGCGCTCTTGCTTGCGGGGCCGGCCCTGGCCAGCCCCGATCTCACCGGTGCCCACGGGGCCTACGAGTGCGGTAGCTGCCATCTCGGCACCCCGGCACCGGGAACCCCTGCCGGCGAGATCGCCTTCGTGGGCGGCGACGTCAACGCGTCCTGTCTCTCGTGTCATGACGGGGGTCATGGGGAGGTCTGGGGAGGGGGCCTGGGTTCCTTTGGGGCAATGGCCCTGGGCATGCAGGCGGTGAGCTCCGACCAGTTTCAGTTCAATGCAATGGCGGAGACGGGGCTGTACTGCAACGACTGCCACGCCCTGAGCGCTTCGAAGATGATTCCCGGCTCTAGGAACATCAAGCTCGGCATGGGCCTGGACCAGTTCCAGATGTGCCGCACCTGCCACGTCACCCCTTACTACGCGGGCAGCCCCACCGTGGGGCCTTTCGAGATTACGGATCGGGGGTTCGACCCCACCTGGCCCGGCACCAGCCGCACCCGCATCTACGTCTTCGAGCTCACCGACCAGCGGGCACAGGGCAAGATCGGCTTTCGCGCCGCCGTGGTTCGCTTCCCCTCGGCCGGAGACCAGAAGTGCTCGGCGCAAAAGTCCCACCGGGGCCCCACCCCCGGCAACGGCATCCGCATCGCCTGGTCCCAGGTGGGCAACCCCGCCAACCAGGGCCAGCAGGTCTGCCCGGACCTGTGGAGCCTCCAGTACCCCAATCCCGCGTTTTCGTGGAACCTCGCCAGCCTGGCCGCCGGCCGCTACGAAGTGCGGCTCATCCCCTTCTACCAGGAGAGCGACGGGGTGCCGTTCGTGTTTCGGGTGGACGTGCCGGCGCAGGCCCCGGCCTATCGGGTGCAGTACCGCGAGGTGACGGGGATGACGGCGGAGGCGGGGGGCACGACCCGCCTGGAGCTCGACCCCGCCTGGCGCGAGGTGCCCGGCGCGGGTGACGCCCCCCTGCGGGTGGCCCTGGGGCGGCCGGTGGTCTTTCGGGTGCTTCGGGGCGAGGCCCCTGTGGCGGCCTCCTGGGCCCTGGCGTCGGACCTCGACCGCAGCGCCCCCCTGCCCGACGCCTCCGACGAAGGGCGCCACTTCCTGGTCTGGCGCCAGTCGAACCCCGAGCGCTACGGAGGCGAGGTGGGGTTCTTCTTCACCGAGGGCTACGCCTACGCCTCTGGCGAACCGGCCCTGGGCAAGCTCTTCTGGCCGGTGCACCTGGGGGAGGCCACGGTGGGAGTGGCGGTGAACGGGGCGCCGGCGGCCCAGTTCGTCTTTGAGGTGGTGCGCCCCAGCGCACGGGGCCTTCGGCTCGGCACCAGCCGAAACGAGTTCGACTGGAACCTCGAGGGCACGGCCAACCGGTTCGGCATCCCGCCCCAGATCATCAAGGCGGTGATTCACCAGGAATCGGTCTTCGACCCCGCCGCCTACCGCTACGAGCCCAAGTACGACTTCGACTACATCGGCCCCGGGTGCCGGCCCGGCGAGGGGTGCCGGGATCGCCGCGACGAGGTACCCTACGCCCACTACCGGGTGGCCACGGGGATCGATCCCTTCCAGGTGGACCCGGAGCTCATTGGCCCCAGGCCGCACGACGACGGGGTGCGCGGGTGGGGAGCGCGGCTGCTGGCGCCGGTGGGGCCGGGGTCGCCCGACGTGCAGTACCGGCAGATGTACGTCCTGCGCGACGACAGCCCCGCCGACGGGTTCTACTCTCAGCGAGAGATCCTGGAGGCGAACCGGGTGAGGCACTACGCGAAACTTTATCAGGAGCTTGCCAGCAATACGGCCGTCCTGAACGGCATGCGCTACCACACGGCGCAGACGACGCTGGCCTCGAGCTACGGGTACATGCAAGTGCTGTGGGGCACGGCGGCGGCGCCGCTTCGCTGGAACGTGGCTGACGGGTGGCGCCACATGAACCCGAGCTATCTCACGGCAGGCTACAGCCCCAACGTGGAGCTGGGGTGTGAGAATCTGATGTACTTCTTCGAGGACAGAAACAGGAACCGGGCTCCTATCCAGTGGTACGACACCGACGGGGACGGGAGGCGAGACCGGTTGTCAGGATTGGAAGCAGCGAACGGGGTACGCAGTTTTT
This sequence comes from Thermodesulfobacteriota bacterium, assembly GCA_040756475.1. Taxonomy (NCBI): domain Bacteria; kingdom Pseudomonadati; phylum Thermodesulfobacteriota; species Thermodesulfobacteriota bacterium. Next base: position 4,922 of record JBFLZB010000011.1, on the reverse strand, counting down.
CCGAGTGGCAGAACTGGCTTGAGTCCGCCTTAAGCGGGTACAACGGTCAGCCAGAGAGATTGATTGTGTCGGAGTACTCTCAGAAGGTCTGGGCATTGAGTCTCGGCCACTACCCAAGGTGATGGAGGAGGACCATGCAGATCATTTGTCTTGCCATAGCGCTGATTCTAGGAATTAGTCCTTTCTCTGTGTTGGCCCAAGAGGCTCCGGGCTCCGACTCCATCAAGGACTTCATCATTGCTCACCACCCGGAGTACGTGGATGTCCATCCGGAGGAGATCGAAAGTCGCTGGAATCTTAACGGCTGGGAAGATCTGGACCTCGACGAAACCGGGGCGAAGGACTACCGGATCGTCTTCTATACCAGCGGGGCCAGCGGGGCCGTGTTGGTGTTTCGGCGCGAGGTCGGCAACTACCGCCTGATCTGGGAAACCGGCCCTCAACGGCGCCTCGGGACGGGGGTGGGTACGGGCATTAGCGCCTTGGATATCGACGGCGACGGCCGGCCTGAGATTCACCTTTCGACGAGCACCCACCGCGCCGAGGCTCACTACCTGTTTCGGTGGGACCGAGAGAAGAACGAGTTGGTGAGCCTACTGGCAGGAGAGGACCCCGAGTGGCCCTATGGAGCCTTCGGCGGCTCCTCGGTGGTCTTCGCCGACTTCGACAACGATGGAAGACTCGAAGCCATGGTCAACGAGGACCTGATCGTACCGGATCGGCCTATGTCTCGCGGGCCGGGGGCCGGCCAGACCACGTTGTGGCGGTTCGACGGGACAAAATTCGAGGCGGTGGAGACGCGGCGTACCTTCGACATCGACGACCCGAGTGTGGTGAATCCCTATTTGGCCCGGTACACCGACATCGAGGTCAAGCCCAAGGCCTGGCGCCAGAGTTGGCTCACCGGGCAGGGGCCGGGCAGTAGCGTCGAGGGGCAGGAGCATCGGCACGTGGTGTTCTACCTGGGGGGCGTCGAGGACAATCAGTACCGCCTCGACCAGGTGGACCGGGCGAGCTTTCGGGTGGCGGCGCCGCAGGGCACGCTGCTTGCGCCCGTGCGGCCCCAGTCGGCGCTTCTGAAGGCCGCCGAGGCTGACCCGGCCTCGGGCAACCAGGGGGTGGGCGGCCCCCGGATCGAGGTGACCTTCCTCGTGGGCGACCTGCTCGAGATGGCGCGTGCCCCCCAGCCGGTGCCGGACCACCTGGGGCGCGTGTGCTTCGATCTCCAGTCGAACCTCACGGGCCAGCCTGGGCTGGTGCGTGCCTGGGCGTGCCTGCCGGTGTCGGCGCAGTAACCCGTCGAGCCCCACCGCCCCCCGCCCGGCTCCCGCGGCGAGGTAGATCCTGTCAGTTGGGCAGGGGGCAACAGAACGGGGTTGCCGGGCAACAAAGCGGTGGGATTCCGGGAGGGTTGAGCCGATGGGGCTCCCTTGGAACTGTCGGCGGCAACTGGGGGCCGTCCTCGACCACCGGTTCGAAGGAGGTGAGACGAGACGTTCGGCCCCGGGTCAGGGCGTCGACTCTGCGATGATCTGTCGGACTCCGCAAAGAAGCTTCTCCGCGGCGCTCACGGCCGCGGCGGCATCCTCTCGGGAGCACGAGGAGAACTCCCGGTAGTCTGCCTCCTGCCGGGCGTCGAACAGGCGGTGCAGCGTCCGTGAATGTTCCCGGTCTAGCCTGCCGGTGTGCACGAAGGCACGATCGAAGGCGGCGATGACGCCCGAGTGCCTGGATGTCCGGTGATCGATGTCTTCGTGGAGCAGGAGCGCCAAGACCGCGTAGAAGACCGCATAGTAGGCCCGGTTCACCACGGACCGTGGCGTGAGTTCCGCAGCGAGCATCGCCCGTGCGTCGGACAGGGTTTCCTCAGCTTGCGCCATCCGGTAGCGAAAGAGGACCTCCAGGTCCATCATACCGGCACCCCTTCCTCGGCGATTGCCTTTAGGATGGGGGAGGCACGCAGGGGTGACTCCTCCACCTCTTGGCGCGAATAGACGAGGGGGGAGATGACGAGGTGGTGCGAGAACCCTACCTCCCAGGCCGCGTCGAGGACGCGGTCCCGGACGTCGCGGTCGAGCACCTCGACCTCGACGAACACGTCCATGTCGGAGTCGGGGTCGGCGTCACCCCTTGCGCGAGAGCCGAAAACGCGCAGTTCGACAAGCGCCGTCTGCTGTGCGACCCGCCGCTTGAGCTCCTCGGCGATGGCCCTGTCTCGCGCCCTCATAGCAAGTCTCTCCATGCGACCTCGGGGTGCGACAGACCAGACGTTACCAGCGATGCCGAATGCTGTCGACCGGGCCCGGGCAGAGGAGCACTGGACCGCGACATCTGATGACACACAGGCGCCCGCCCCACCCATCCGGCCGGAGCCGGCCGATGCCTCCGGGCGCGTCACCGCGGGCGGCTACCTGTGTCGAGCACCCAGCGCGGATTCAGGGGCGAGGCGCGGATTCCCCGCACCGGGGGCGACCCGCAGCGTGCGCTCGCCGCTCACCACGACCCGCCCCCGGCCGGCCCCCTTGGGCTTTCGCACCCGGCCGGCCTCGGCCACCAGGACCTCCACTCCGGCGTCCTCCCGGAGGCGGGAGTGTGCGGCAGCGAGCCCGGCGGCCTCGGCCAGGGTGCGGTCGGGGGGGCGGGCCTCGCGGCCGGGCTTGCGCAGGAGCACGTGGGCCCCCGGCGCCTCCCGGGCGTGGAGCCAGAGGTCCCAGGGGCGCGCCTCCCGCAGGAGGCGGTCGTTCTCGGCCCCGTTTCGGCCCACCCAGATCGCCCACCCGTCGGAAGAGACGTAGCGCCGATAGGGGCCTTCGCCCCGGGCGTCCTCTTCCCCCCTCCGGCCACGGGCACTTCCGCGCCCGCCGACGGCTTGCGCGGGGCCCCTCGCGAGCTCCTGCCGGGTCTCCTCCAGCCGGACTCGGAGGGCGGCCCCGGCGGCTTCCACCTGGCGCGCCTTCCGGTACAGACGGTCCAGGTTCGCCCCCGGCCCCAGGGACGGGTCCAGGGCGATGCGCCGGACGGTGCCCGGCTCGTGGAGGTCGGGCACGTCGGCCCAGGGGGCCCCGGGTGCGAGCCGGTGCAGGTGCGCCGCCAGCGCCTCGGCCTCGCCGCGCAGGGCGCGAGGGTCGGGCAGGGCCGCCAGGTCGGCGCGGATGTGCTCCAGGCGCCGCTCGAGGCGGTCCCGAAAGGCGCCCTCCTCCCGCGTCTGGCGCCGCCGAGCGGCTTCGGCCTCCGCCCGGGCTCGGGCTTCCTCGAGCCACGCGCCGGCGCGCCCGAGCGCCCCTCCCCAGGGATGCACCGCCAGGGGCGCACCCCGGTGGGTGAGCTCCACGGCGGACAGGCAGTCCCCATACTCCCACACGGGGCCGGGCCGCCCGTAGTCCGCCCGCAGCGTCTCGAAGGCGTCCCACGCCGTCAGCCCGCCCTGCCGGTGCCGGTGGAGCACCTCGGCTGCGAGGGCGGGACCGAGTCCCAGGAGGCGGCGCGAAAGGGGCTCGCCCGCCGCCACCCACGCGTCGAACGTCCCCTGCGCGACTTCCCCGAGGCGCACTCCGGCCGGCGCAGGCGGCGCCCGGTAGGTGGCTCCGGGGGTCAGGGGCCGCAGCGGGCTTCGCTCGGGGCCTTCCCACCGCCAGGCGGCGCGCAGGCCGCCGCCGGCATCGAGGGCCAGCAGGTTGCCCCGCCGGCCCGTGGCTTCCAGCACCACCCCCACACCCTGCCCTTTCCTGCCGAGCCACAGCTCCACCGCCCGCTCGTAGGGCTGGCATCTTATGGTCTCGAGGCGCTTCCCTTCCCCGTGGGCCCGCACGTAGGCGGCCAGGGCCGGGGGACTCTCGGGGCAGGGGGGCCGACGGGCGAGAAGGCCCAGCCCGGGGCTCTCGGGACGGGGGGAGAGGACCAGATGGGCGGTGCGGCCGGGCGAGCGCAGGCGCAGCACCAGCCGGTCCTCCCGGTCCTGCCACACCCCCTGCACCCAGCTGCCGCTCCAGTGCTCCGCGAGCTCGGCCGCCAGGCGGGCAAGGAGAAAGGCATCCATGGTAGGTGGCACGTTGTCCGTTGTCCGTTGTCCGTTGGAGTTTCGGACCGATCGGTCCGAGCCGACCCGTCACGTCTCACGCTTCGCGCCTCCCCCGTCCCCTACCAGCCCGGAACGGCGTAGCGCAGGGGGGGGGCGGCGGCTTCTTCCAGGGGGGCCAGGGCGCGCTGGTCGTCCCCCAGCATCCAGCGCAGGATGCCCCGCGAGCGCTTGCGGCGGTAATCGAGCTTGGGCTCGCCCTTGACGCCGCCGAGCTCCGCCGCCACGGCCACCGCGTCCCAGAACCCGCCCAACTGGTCCACCAGCCCGAGCTCCAGCGCCTGCCGGCCGGAGTAGATCCGCCCATCCGCCAGGTCGCGCACGGCCTCCGGGGAGAGCCCTCGGCCCTCGGCCACGGCCTCCACGAACTGGCCGAAGAGGTCGTCGATGAGGCCCTGGAAGACCACCGCCTCCTCCCCGGTGAGCTCCCGGAAGGGGGAGCCTGCGTCCTTCATCGGCCCGCTCTTCACCACCCGGGTGCGCAGCCCAAGCTTGTCGAAGAGGGCGTGGACCTCCTGGAACTGGATGAGCACGCCGATCGACCCCGTGGCCGTGCCCGGATTCGCCACGATGCGGGTGGCGGGCGCCGAGACGTAGTACCCCCCGGACGTCGCCAGGGCCCCCATGGAGACCACCACGGGCTTCACCTCGGCGGTGCGCCGCACCTGGTCGCGGATCTCCTGGGAAGGAGCGATCACTCCCCCGGGGCTCTCGACCCGCAGCACCACCGCCTTGACCTCGGCCTCTGCGGCCAGGGCCCTCAGGGCGTCCACCGTGGGGCGGGCGTCGGAGATGAACCCCTTGAGCTCCACCACCCCGACCCGCTCCCCCAGGGGCAGGGCCGACT
>JBFLZB010000010.1:48073-54812 GCA_040756475.1 Thermodesulfobacteriota bacterium | reverse complement strand
GACGGCGCGGGCGAAGCTCGCCACCAGACACCCCGGGGCCAGGACCACCGCCCCGCCGCCGCCCCGCCGCCGCAAGACCGGCACGCCGTCCGCAGCGCAGGCGCCCAGGTCGGCCTCCCGCTCGGCCCGGTTGCTGCGCCCCAGGACCACGGCCGGCGCGCGGGGTTCCCACACCCGCACCAGGGGGCCTTGGCCCTCCTGCGCCCGGGCCAGGAGGTCCTGATCGAGCTCCTGCACGCTCACCCCCAGGTCCCCCGGCGGGATCCCCGGCGCAGGGTGCGAAGTTTCTCGGCGACCTCGCCGGGGTCCTTGCCCTGCCCCGCGGCCATGGGCCGAGCGGCCACCACGAACCGCTCCAGGCGCAGGCACAGAAACCGCAGGGCCGCCCGGCGCAGATAGTCGGGAAGGCAGCGGAACTCCTCGCCCGCCACCGGTCGCACGGCGCGGTAGCCCCGAAGCAGGGCCCGCGCGCGATCGCCCTCGATGGCCCCTGCGCTCCACCCGGCATCCAGCAGGATCACCGCCAGGTCGTACACCCAGGGCCCGATGCCGGCCATCTGGAAGTCCAGGAGGGCCCGCACCGCCGGCCGGTCGGGGTCGAAGAGCACGTTGTCGAGGAAGAGGTCGCCGTGGAGGAGACCCCAGGGCAGGCCCTCCTCGGCCACGCCCTCCTGGTGGTGCGCCTCGTCCTCCAGGAGACCGGCGAGCCCGGCATCCCGCTCCCGCACCTGCTGGGCGAGCCGGCGGGCCAGGGGCACGAGGACGGCTGCCCGGTGGGGTCCGGCGCCCTCGAAGCCCCGGTCGGCTCTCGCCGTGTGCAGCCGCGCCAGAGCGGCCCCCAGGGCCTCGAGGTGCGGCTCGCTGGGAGTCGGAATCACCCGGCCTTCCACGAAGGGCGCCAGGGCTGCCGGCTTTCCCCGCACCCGCGCCAGGGGGCCTCCGGGGCCCTGGATCGGGGCCGCGCAGGGGACTGCCTGCCCCGCCAGGGCGCCGGTGAGCCGCAAGACCGCCTCCACCCGCTCGGCGTCGTCCCGCTCGAACACCGTGAGCACGAGCGCCCGGCCCCCGGCCCATACCCGATACACGGTGTTCTCGATGCCCTGGGGGATCGGTTCGAGCTTCTCCAGGGGCCCGAGCCCAAACTCCGTCAACAGGGCCCCGACCTCCGCTGCCTCCAGGGGCGTGTAGACCGCCACTCAGGGCTCCTCCGCGGGGAGGCCGCCCGGGGCCAGCGCGCGCTCCGCCAGGGCGTCCGCCAGGGCGATCCAGGCCTCGCCGGTCAGGCTCTCGGGTCGCTCGCGCCCGCTGAGCCCCGCCACGGAGAGGACGGCTTCCAGGTCCTCGCCGGCCAGGGCCTTGAGGGGGTTCCGCAGCATCTTGCGCCGCTGGCCGAAGCAGGCCCTCACGGCGGTCCACAGGGCGTCCTCGTCCCGGGGCGCCCGGGCAGGCGCGGGCCGCACGTCGAGGCGCAGCACCACCGACTCCACCTTGGGGGGCGGGCGAAACGAGCCGGGGGCCACCCGCAGCACGAGCCCCAACCGGCAGAAGATCTGGGCGAGCACGCTCAGGGAGCCCCGCTGGCGGGTGCCGGGGGGCGCGAGAAGCCGCTCGCCCACCTCCCGCTGGAGCATGAGCGTCAACGACGTGAACGCGCTTCGCTGGCGCAGGAGGCGCGCCAGGAGGGGTCCCGAGATATTGTAGGGGAGGTTCGCCACCAGGCGAAAGGGCCCCCCGGCCTCCGCGGCCAGGGCAGGATAGTCGGCCGCCAGGGCGTCGGCCAGCCGGACGTGCAGCCCCGGGAGCCCCTGCGCCTCCAGGTGAGCGACCATCCGGGGGTCGGCCTCCAGCGCCCACACCCGGGCCCCCGCGGCCACGAGCGCCCGGGTCAGCCCTCCGGGCCCCGGCCCGATCTCCAGGACCCGCTCTCCCGGCCCCACCCCAGCCCCCTCCACGATCTTCCGGAGAATCCCCGGGTCCGAGAGGAAGTGCTGCCCCAGGCTCTTCCTGGGCCGCGGGGGCCGCGGGCGACCGGCCGGCGGCGTCAGCTCCCCGGGACTACCCGGTTTCACGGCTTCCTCGATCGCGAAAGGACCCAAGGGACCGCAAGGACCCCAAGGACCGAGGAGGAACGCCATGCTCCATGCTCCATGCTCCATGCTCCATGCTCCATGCTCCATGCCCCATGCCCTATACCCCCTGCTCCGTGCCCAGGGGCCAGGTGGGGATCGCGTTCAAATCCAGGCCCCCCCGCACCCCCAGGAGGAACCGGTGGCGGCCGGCGCTTGCCACCATGACCGCGTTGTCGGTGCAGTAGCGGGGGCGCGGGACCACCAGGGCGAGGTCTCGGGCCGAGGCCTCGGCGACCAGGCGCTCGCGCAGGCGGCCGTTGCAGGCCACTCCCCCGCAGGCCACCAGGCCCCGGGCCCCCTCCCGCTGGGCGGCCCGCAGGGCCTTCTCCACCAGGGTGTCCACCACCGCTTCCTGGAAGGAGGCGCAGGTGTCCCAGAGGTCCTTCCCCGCCAGCCCCTCGGGGTGCTTCTCCCAGTGGGTGCGAAGCGCGGTCTTGAGGCCCGAGAACGAAAAGTCCAGGTGCTCCGCCCGCAGGAAGGGGCGGGGGAAGGAGAACCGCGCCGGGTCCCCCTGGCGGGCGAGCCGGTCGATGTGGACTCCGCCCGGGTACCCCAGGCCCAGGAGCTTGGCCACCTTGTCGAAGGCCTCCCCCGCGGCGTCGTCCAGGGTCTGCCCCAGGCAGCGGTACTCCCCCCGGGCGGGGGAGAGATAGAGAGCCGTGTGCCCCCCCGACGCCACCAGCCCCACGAAGGGCAGGGGCACCTCCCCCTCCAGGTAGGCCGCCGCCAGGTGGGCCTCCAGGTGGTTGACCGGCACCAGGGGCTTGCCCCGGGCCCAGCACAGGGCCTTGGCAAACGAGAGCCCCACCAGGAGCGCCCCCGCGAGCCCCGGGCCCTGGGTGACCGCCACGGCGTCCAGGTCTTCCAGGGCTGCCCCCGCCCGCGCCAGGGCCTGCTCCACCACCGGAACCACGGCCTCGGCGTGGGCGCGGCAGGCGAGCTCCGGCACCACCCCCCCGTACTCGGCGTGCAGATCCACCTGGCTCGCCACCACATCGGAGAGCACGTCGCGCTCGCCCCGCAGCACCGCCGCCGCGGTCTCGTCGCAGGAGGTCTCGAGGGCGAGGATCAGGGTTTCGCCGGTCACGGGCGGGGTCTCCTGGGGTCGTGATGGGACGTATGGGAGCTATGGGACCTATGCGGAGTCCGAATCATCTCTGCCCCCTGCCCCCTGCCCCCTGCCCCATGCCCTCCGCCCCATGCCCGTCCCTCACAGCACATTCGCCGCCAGCTCCGCGAGGGCGCTGCGTTCGCCCTTGGCGAGGGTCACGTGGCCGGCAAGGACCTGACCCTTGAAGCGCTCCACGCAGTAGGTGAGGCCGTTGGAGGTGGAGTCGATGTAGGGGTTGTCGATCTGGTAGGGGTCGCCGGTGAGCACGATCTTGGTCCCCTCCCCTGCCCGGGTGATGATGGTCTTGATCTCGTGGGGGGTGAGGTTCTGGGCCTCGTCCACGATGAGGTACTGGTAGGGGATCGAGCGGCCCCGGATGTAGGTGAGGGGCTCCAGGGCCATGAGGTCCATCTCGATGAGCTCCTGGTAGCCCCGGGTCCGCTTGCCGTCGCGCCCCTGGCTGCCGGCGAAGAGGAAGTCCACGTTGTCGAAGATGGGCTGCATCCAGGGCCGGAGCTTTTCCTGCACGTCGCCGGGCAGGAAGCCGATGTCGCGCCCCATGGGAAAGATGGGCCGGGAGACGAGCAGGCGCTTGTACACCTGCTCCTCCACCGCCTTCTGCAGCCCCGCGGCGATGGCCAGAAGAGTCTTTCCCGTGCCCGCCTTCCCGACCAGGGTGACGAGCTTGATCTCGTCGTCCAGGAGCACGTCGAGCGCATAGCGCTGCTCCCGGTTGCGGGGCTGGATGCCCCAGATGGGCTCCTTGGGGATGCGAAGCGGCGTGACCCGGCCCTGGCCCCGGTGCCGGCCCAGGGCGGTGTGGCTCGGGTTGGTCTCGTCGAGCAGGCACACGAACTGGTTAGCGAACAGGTCGCCCTCCACCTGGGTGCCGCCCTCCCGGAAGAGCTGGTCCACCGAAGCCCGGGCCACGGTGGCTTCCGCGGTGCCGGTGTAGAGCTCCTCCAGGCTCACCTTGCCCCGCTCGTAGTCCTCGGCGTTGATCCCCAACACGTTGGCCTTGATGCGCAGGTTGGTGTCCTTGGTGACGAACACCACCGGGAGCTCGGGCTCCTCTTCTTGCAGGGAGAGGCAGACCGCGAGGATGCGGTTGTCCCCCTTGCCCACCGAGAGCTCGGCGGGGAGACGGTCGGCGAACTCCCGCCCGAAGCGCACCCGCACGCGCCCCCCCTTGTCGTTGGCCACGCCGGCCTTCAGGTCGCCCTGGAGCCGCAGCTCGTCCAGGAACCGGGAGACGTGCCGGGCGTTTCGCCCGATCTCGTCCGAGTTCTTCTTGAACCGGTCGATCTCCTCGATCACGGTGATGGGGATGTTGAGGTTGTTGTCCTCGAACACCACCAGGGCGTCGGGGTCGTGGAGGAGCACGTTGGTGTCGAGGACATAGTTCTTCTTCATGGGGGCTCCTCGGCTAGGGTTGGGGCGAAGGGTGGGCAGAGGATCTGCACGGACCGACACGGACACCCACGGACCGACACGGACAAAGGCCGGGGCCGTTTCTGTCCGAGCCCGTCCGGGCCGGTCCGTGTTCGTCCGTGGGGCTCTATCGCAATCCCCCCCTCACAGGGCCGCCAGCTCCCGGACCGCCCGCACCAGGGCCTCGGCGTCGGCCAGCGTGTTGAAGGGGCCGAAGCTCGCCCGCACCGAGCCGGCGGGGAAGCTCCCGAGGGTCTTGTGGGCGTCGGGGGCGCAGTGGAGGCCCACCCGCACGGCGATGCCGTAGAGCTCGTCCAGGGCAAAGCCCACGTGGGCGCCGTCGCGACCCTCCAGGTTGAACGAGACCACCGCCACCCGCCGGCCGGGGTCGCGGGGTCCGTAGAGGACCAAACCGGGAATCGCGGCGAGCTCGGGTAGGAGGTAGCCGAGGATCTCCTCTTCGGCCCGGCGGATCGACGCCACACCGCGCTCCCGCAGGTACCCGACGCCCGCTGCGAGCCCCGCGAGCCCGGGGGTATTGAGCGTTCCGGCCTCCAGCGCCTCGGGCATCTCCTCGGGCATGGAGCGCTCCTCGCTCTGGCTCCCGGTGCCCCCTTCCGAGAGGGGCTCCACGGCGACCTCCGGAGCCACGTAGAGCAGGCCCGTGCCCTGGGGCCCCAGGAGCCCCTTGTGGCCCGGGGCCGCCAGGAGGTGCACCCCCAGGCGCTGGGGGTCCAGGGGAATCGCTCCCAGGGTCTGGGCGGCGTCCAGGAGGAACAGGACTCCCTTGCGCCGGCACAGATCCCCCACCGCCTCGGCATCCTGGAGGGTGCCCGAGACGTTGGAGGCGTGGCAGAGGGCCACGAGCCGAGTCTCGGGCCGAAGCGCCCGCTCCAGGGCGCCCACGGGCACCGTGCCGTCGGGCCGCCCCTCCACCCAGGTCGCGGCGACGCCTCGCCGCTCCAGCGCCGCAAGGGGCCGCGCCACGCTGTTGTGCTCCATCCGGGTGGTCACCACGTGGTCCCCCGGCCCCAGAGCTCCCTTGAGTGCCAGGTTGAGGGCGTGGGTGCCGTTGAGGGTGAAGATCACCCGGGAGGCGTCCGGGACGCCCAGCAGCTCGCCCACCGCCTCCCGGGCCTCGAGCACGAGTCGGGCTGCCTCCAGGGCGGAGCGGTGCCCCGAGCGCCCGGGATTGGCCCCCAGGCGCAGGGCCCGGTCCGCCGCCTCGTACACGGCGGGCGGCTTGGGGTGGGAGCTGGCGGCGTTGTCGAGGTAGATCAAGAGGGGCTCGCGGTCAGTGGGCCGTTGTCCGTGGTCCGTGGTGGTCCGTGCTCGTCCGTGTCCGTCCGGGTACCACACCCCCGTGTCCCGGGGCACGAAGGGTCTCGCCCCAGCGCGGGGGAGAGGCCCCGGCAGCCTCCGGCACAGGTGGCCGCCAGGGCGCAGGGGGCGCAGGGGTCCGGTGGGGCCGCCAGGCGCTCCCTCAGCTCCCGGCGGCCGGCCCCAGACCAGAGCTCGGCCAGGGAGTGCACGGCCAGGTCCCCCAGGTCGCCCGCCTCCGGGGGGATCGTGCGGCACGCCGTCAGCCGCCCCCGGTCCGTCACGTGGGCCAGGGCCCCCGCCGCCTGGCAGCCCCGGTACCCCTCGAAGGGGGAGAGCCCGAGCTCCTCGGCAAGGAAGAGGTCGTGGCACCGAAGCTCCAGCCCGCGGCCACCCCGCGCCCTCCAAATCCCCGCCGCCGCGGACCGATCCGCGGGGCCGAGGGCGGGGGCCGGGGCGGGGGGATTCAGCACCGCTACCGCCGCCAGCCGGTGGCTCCGGGCCATCTCCAGGGCCTCGGCCAACGCGCCCAACCCCCCGGGCGTGGACCACAGGGAGGGGACCAGCCGCCGGGTGACCGCCGCGAGCTCCTCCACGGCGAGCTCGGGTTCGAAGGGAGGCAGCATCTGGAGCTCGCACCCGGCCAGCGCCTGGGGCCCCAGTGCCTCCAAGGCCGCGAGCAAGGCTTCCGGTTCGCCCAGCACGGTGAGCCGGGGGCCCCGGCCCGCCGCGGCGGCGCCCCCCGGCG
>JBFLZB010000010.1:14214-48063 GCA_040756475.1 Thermodesulfobacteriota bacterium | reverse complement strand
CGCGCCCAGGGCCGCGGCCAGGCCCCCCAGGCCCGGCAGGGAATCCGGGCCCACGCGGACCTCTGCGAAGAGGACCCGACCCTCCGTCAAACGCCCCCACAGGAGGGCGGCCCGCTCGGGGTCCGCGGGCAGATCCCAGGTAACCCGCAGGGGCGCGGAGAAATTAGGCATCGTACTTGGGCAGGGCCAGCGTGAGGAACTCGATGCCGTCCTCCCGCAGCGCCTCTTCCTCGGCCGCCGTGGTGGTGCCCCGGATGTTGCGGACCTCGCCCTCCCCCGCCTCGATCTTGCGGGCCTCCTGGGCGAACGCGGGCCCCACGTCTTCGAAGTGGGTCTCCACGAACCGGGCCAGGACGCGGAAGAACGCCTCGGGGCGGGGGGAGACCGGGGCCCTGCCCGGGGGGGCGGCCCCGGAAGGACCGGAAGCCTCCGGCGGACCTCCCGCATCCCCTCGCGCCGGCAAGCTGTTCGCGCGCTCCGGGGCCGTGCGGCGCCCCACGTGGACCGCCACGGGGCTGAGCTGCTTGGTAACCGCTCGGGAACCGCACAGCGGGCACTCCAGGAGCCCCGCGGCCTTCTGGTCGTCGAAGTCCCGGGCGCTCCGGAACCACCCCTCGAAGCGGTGGGCCTTGTCGCAAGCCAGGTCGAAGGTGATCATGGCGAGGGGGGGCGGGCCTCAGGCCCCGGCCCGGCCCAGGGCCTCCAGGTACGCCCGGAGCCGGTCCATGCCCTCCCGGATGTTCTCCAGGGAGTTGGCGTAGGTGAACCGCAAATACCCCTCTCCTCGGCTCCCGAAGTCCACCCCGGGCGTGCACCCCACCCGGGCCTTCTCCAGGATGTCGAAGGCCAGCCGGTAGGAGTCCTCCCCCAGGTGAGCCACGTTGACGAAGACGTAGAAGGCACCCGTGGGGTGGCAGCGGAAGGCGAACCCCATGGCCTCGAGGCGCTGGAGCATGTACTGGCGGCGGCGGTCGTAGGTGGCCACCATGCGCTCCACGTCGGCGGCCGTCTCGGTGAGCGCCGCGATGCCGGCCCGCTGCACGAAGGCGTTGGCCGAGATGTAGAAGTTCTGGTGGATCTTCTGGATGGGCCGCACGAACTCCGGAGGGACGATCATGTAGCCCAGCCGCCACCCGGTCATGGCGTAGAGCTTCGAGAACCCGTTGATCACGAACGCCCGGTCGGTGAACTCCAGCACGGAGCGCTCCCGGCCCTCGTAGACGAGGCCGTGGTAGATCTCGTCCGAGACCACGTAGGCGCCGGCCTGTTCGGCCCTGGCCACGACCTCTTCCAACCGCTCCCCCGAGATGACCGTGCCCGTAGGGTTGGCCGGGGAGTTCACCAGCACCGCCTTCGGGCGGGTCGCGAGCGCCCGCTCCATCTCGTCGGGGACGAATTGGAAGGCCTCTTCCTCCCGCACCGGCACGTACACCGGGACACCCCCGGGAAACTCGATGAAGGGCGGGTAGGAGGCATAGTGGGGGTTGGTGAGCACCACCCGGTCCCCCGGGTCCAGCAGCGACGCGAAGGCCAGGAACAGGGCCGGGGACGACCCGGAGGTGACCACCACCCGCTCGGGGTCCACGTCGGCCCCGTACCGGGCTCGGTAATGGGCGGCAATGGTCGCCCGAAGCTCGTGGAGCCCCAGACTGTGGGTGTAGTGGGTCTCTCCGCGCTCCAGGGCCTGGGCGGCCGCCCGGCGCACGGCCGGGGGGGTGTCGAAGTCGGGCTCTCCCACCTCCAGGTGGACGATCTTCGCCCCGCCCCGCTCCATGGCCTGGGCGGTCTCGAGCACGTCCATGGCGATGAAGCTCGGCATCTCCTGGGCCCGGCGCGACACCGTGCCCGGACAGCCTCGGTCCTCGGTCATCCTACCCTCCGGGAGAAACCTGTGCGCAACGGCGCGATCTTAGCAGGCGCCCGCGAGCAGCGGCAAGGCGGCCGGGAAGCCTCGGTTGAACGCCGCCCGGGAAGGGGGTAGAGTTTCGGCCCGTTTCCCCTCCCCAGGAGCGCCCCCATGGAAATCGGCATCGTCGGCCTTCCCCTCTCGGGGAAGACCACGCTCTTCAACCTCCTCACCCACGCCGACGCCGAGACCGGCTTTGCCGCCGGCAAGAAGAAGGCCAACATGGGGGTGAGCCGGGTGCCCGACCCCCGGGTCGACCGGCTCTCCCAGATCTGGAGCCCGAAGAAGACCACCTACGCCACCATCCGGTACGTGGACGTGGCCGGAGTGGAGAAGGGCTCGGGCAAGGAGGGCTTTTCCGGGGAGATGCTCACCCACCTCAAGAACACCGACGCGCTCCTGGCCGTGATCCGGGCGTTCGAGAGCGATCAGGTGCCCCACCCCGAGGGAACGGTGAACCCCCTGCGGGATCTCGGCATCCTCCAGAGCGAGTTCCTGCTCTCGGACCTCATCATCACCGAGAACCGCCTGGAGCGCATCGCCAAGCAGATGAAGGGAAAGGTGGAGAAATCCCTGGAGGTGGAAAAGGAGCTCCTGGAGCGCTGCCGGGAGGCCCTGGAGGCCGAGCGACCCCTGCGCGACGTGGAGTTTGCCCCCGACGAGGCCCGGGTCCTCAAGGGCTTCCAGTTCCTGACCCTGAAGCCCCTGGTGGTGGCCCTGAACCTGGGGGAAGCCGACCTGCCCCGGGGCGAGGAGCTCGCCGCGCCGGTGGCGGCGGCGTGGGCCGGCCCCTCGGTGGCGGTCACCTATCTGTGCGCGACCATCGAGGAGGAGATCTCGCGCCTCTCCCCCGAGGACGCCCGGGCCTTCTTGGACGACCTGGGCCTGGACACCCCCGCCACCGACCGGATCATCCGCACCTCCTACGCCCTGCTCGGGCTCATCAGCTTCTTCACCATGGGGGAGGACGAGTGCCGGGCCTGGACCGTGCGCCAGGGCACCCGGGCCCCCCAGGCCGCCGGCGCCATCCACACGGATCTGGAGCGGGGCTTTATCCGAGCCGAGACCGTGGCCTACGACGACTTCGTGGCGGCCGGCAGCCAGGCCGCGTGCCGGGAGCGGGGGACCCTGCGGGTGGAGGGCAAGGACTATGTGGTGCAGGACGGCGACATCCTGAACATCCGCTTCAGCGTGTGAGCGGGTACGCCCCTACCGGGGCGCCACCACCCGGTGGAAGGCCTCGGCGAGCTCGAACTCCGAGCCGCCGGCCATGCCCCGGCACCACTGCCGCAGCCACGCTTCCAGGTCCGGGAGGTTGAGCTCCCGCACCTGGCTCTCATGGCAGCGCAGGGCCTCGAGCTTGCGCGCGAAGGTCTGGGCCAGGTCGACCCGGTGGTTGGGGTCCTCGGAGCCGAAGAACCAGATCTCCTGGACCTTGTGGGGCTCCAACCCGTCGGCCAGGAGGTCCGGGTAGGCCAGGTGGTCCCGGGCGAAGGGGAAGACCGCGTCGAGGACCACCTGGCCCACGATCCGGTGGTCCCGGTGCCAGATGTAGCGCCGGTAGGGGTCCGAGGTGGCCACGATGGCCGGGCGGTGGGTGCGAAGCTCGCGTACCAGGCGCTTACGAAACTCAGGGGTGTCTTCCAGGCCCTGGTCGGGATAGCCCAGGAAGACCACCTCCGCGACTCCGAGCACCGCCGCGGCGGCCCGCTGCTCGTCTCGCCGGGTCCGGGCCAGGTCTTCGGGGCGGACCCGCCGGTCGGTGGTGCCCTTCTCCCCGTCGGTGCACACCACGTAGACGACCCGCTTGCCCTCCCCCGTCCAGCCCGCCACGGTGCCGGCCACGCCGAACTCGGCGTCGTCCGGGTGGGCGGCAATGACCAGCGCGTCGCAGAGCGGCTTCATCCCTACCCTCCCGCGGCGTGTGCGCCGCTCGTCGCTTTGGAAGCCCTGTCTTCCGCCCCGGCCCCGGACAGGACATCCCGGTACATCGCCAGCACCGCCTCTGCCACCCGCGGCCAGCCGTAGGCCGCCACCGAGGCCCGAACCCCGGCCCGCGGCCAGGCACCGGAGAGCCCTCGGCCCAAGGCGGCGTCGAGCCCCCGGGCCAGGGCCGCGGGCTCCGGGTCGAGGAGGACGCCGTTGATCGCGGGATCCAGCAGGTCCTGCGCCGCCCCCACCCGGGTCGAAGCCACGGGGGTTCCGCAGGCCAGGGCCTCCAGGGTTGCGAGCCCGAAGCTCTCGTAGTGGGAAGGGACCACCAAGAGGTCGGCCGCGGCGTAGTAGGAGGGCATCTCCTCCTGGTCCACTCGCCCCCGAAACCCTATGCTCCCGGCGAGCCCCAGGGCCCGCGCCCGCTCTTCGAGGGCGCGGGCCGTGGGGGACGCGAGGCCGTCGCCCCCCACCAGCACGAGGCGCAGATCAGGGCGCGGCGCGAGGTGTGCGAGGGCCTCCAGGAGGCGGTCCGCCCCCTTTACCGGCACAAACCTCCCCACGTAGAGGAGAATCGGCCCGCCCCGCTCGAGTCCCAGGCACCGGCGGCTCTCGGCCCGGTCGAGCGGTCGGAACCGCTCCAGGTCCACCCCGCACGGAATGACCGTCACCCGATCCGGCGGGGCGACCCCGGTGCGCAGGAGCTCGTCGCGCTCCCGAGCGGTGGGCGCCACCACCCGGTCGCAGGTCCTTGCGAGCTCCCGTTCCGCATCCAGGCGCAGGGCCGGCTCGTTCTCGCCGCACGACGCGCGGTTCTTGGCGGCGCCCCAGGTATGGAACATGACCACGTGGGGCACCCCCCAGCCGCCCGCCGCCCCGGCCCCCAGGCACCCCGAGAGCCAGTAATGGCTGTGCACCAGGTCGTACCGCCCCCCCTCCCCCCCCCGGAAGGACTCCAGCGACGCCAGGAAGCGCGACAGGCCCGGGTAGAGGCCGAGCTTGCCGTCGTGCACCCCCTCGCCTCCGTCCAGGTGGACCAGGCGCACGTTGGGCCCCATGGGCTGCACCCGCGGCGCGTGCGGAACGGGCCGACGGGTGAAGACGTCCACCCGGTGACCGAGGCGACCCAGCTCCCCCGCGAGCTCGCGCACATACACGCTCATGCCCCCGGTGTCGCGGGTCCCGAGCTCCCCGAAGGGGCTGGAGTGAAGGCTCAGCATGGCGATGCGCAGGGGGGTGGGCTTCATGCGTCATGTCTCGGGAGAAGGAACATCTTCCCGGCTGGCCCGGGTGAACCCAGCCGGCAGAGCGCCACAGGGTTCTGATGGAAATCGCTATCGCTATCGGTATCGGTATCGACCCCGATACCGATACCGATTTCGAGGGGCGGGGGGAAGGCTCCCCTTCGCCGTCCCTGCTCCGGCCTCAGGGCCGCGTCAGGAGGCAGCGCACCAGGGGGACCCGCCGGCCGCCGAGGCGCAGCTTGTACGCCTCGTCGCCCTTGAGGAGGTCGTAGCGGCGCGCCCCACGGCCGATGCTCTCCCGAATGCTCCACACCTTGCTCGCAAACCCCACGCTCAGGTGCTCCCAGGACGGATCGTATCCGTTGTTGTACAGGTAGGTGGCGTCCCGGTAGGAGAAGCACAGGACCCCCGCCACCGGCTCTCCACCGACCTCGAGAAAGGCCAGCTCGGCGAGCCCTTCCCGGGCCGTGGCCGCCAGGAGGCGCCGGAAGAAGGCCTCCCGCCCCGGGGTGAGGAACGACGCCTTGTCCTCCCGGTACCCGGCAAAGAACCGCAGGAAGCGCTCGCCCCCCTCCCCGGCCGCCTCCCCAGGTGCTGCGCGGCGATAGCGCACCTGGCCCGTCCGTTCGAGCCGCCGCAGCTTGCGGCGCACCTCGTGGCGCTCCTTCTTGTCGAGGCGGGCAAGGAACGCCTCCCAGGTCGCGGGAAGGTCGAGCTCCACCGCGACCCCGTCCGGCGCCCAAGCGACCTCCCACCCCGCCGCCTCGGCCGCGTCCGGAAGGAACCGGCGCGCCGCAGCATCCGGGCGCAGCGCCCCCAGGTCCAGTTGCCGCACCCCGAGCCCTTCGAGGTGCCCCAGGAGCGCCCGGAAGAAGGCCGGGGCCGCCGTCGGGCCATCCCGGGCCAGGACGAAATCCTGGTAGTCGCACACGTCGGGGCTGCCCAGGAACGAGGCCCTGTCGCCCCGGCGGCGCAGGGGGGCGACCCCCAGGAGCCGTCCCCCCTGCCGCACCGCCCGCAGGACCGGCGTCTCGCCCCTCCCGAGGGTCTCGGACCATGCCTCGAGCCAGGGGGGCAGGACGAAGAGACAGTCCCAGTCGAGCCCGCCGCCGCGCCAGAGCTCCGCCAGCTCCGGCAAGGTCACTGGGGCGACGGCGCAGTCCTCGGCTCCTTCGGCGTTGGTCTCCATGGCTCCCCTACGCCCCACGGATGTTCAGCTCGGGTCACGGGGGCCGGGAAGGGGGCGCCAGCGCGCCCCCGCCGGCGTGTCTTCCACGAGGATGCCGGCCGCGCGCAGCCGATCCCGGAGCGCGTCGGCCTCGGTCCACTTGCCCTCCTCGCGCCACTCGTCCCGCAGGGCCACCAAAGCCTCCACGAGCGGAGCGGACGGCGCCGTCTCGGGCTGTGCTCCCCCGTGGGCGTGGCCCAGGAGCGCGAGCATCTCCCGAAAGGCCTCCCGCCCCTGCCCCAGATCGCCCTCGTCCCCCGGCCTGCGCTGCGCGGCCCAGAGCAGGTGATCCAGATCCAGGAGCGCTCCCGCGGCCGCCTCCGGGTCGCCCCGGCCGAGGGCCGCCTCGAAGGCGGCCTCGGCCCGGCGGATTTCCCCCCCCAGGCCCTCCTCCCCCGATGCCTCCTCGCGAAGCGCTGCCTCCGAGGGACTCGGAAGCCCGGAACGTCCCTCCTCACCCCCTTGGGCGAGGGCCGGGCCTCCGAGGAGCGACAGGCGGAAGCGCTCCCCTTTTGCGAAGGTGCTCTCCCCGCCGCCCCGGCGCACCGTGACCCGCCCGATCCCCCGGACCTCCGCAACTCCCCGGGCCACATCGAGCACGCAAGCCGTGTGCTCGTCGATCCCCAGCACCGCGACGTCCTCGGGCAGCAGGGCCTGGAGCGCCCGGAAGCGGATCTCCCCCGCGTAGCAGAAGCGCGTGTCGTGGGTGCCGCCCTCCGCGTTGTTCCAGTGGGGAACCACCGCCACGGGAAGGCCGAACTTCCCCAGGAGGTCGAGTCCCTCGGCCCACCGGGGCTCCTCCCCCACCTTGTAGATCTCGTACACCGGCAGGGTGAAGCGCCCCAGGGTCAAGGCCGCCGCGCTCGCCGCCGCCAGCACCGCCCCCTCCTCGACGCGTTCGGCAAAGATCGCGGGCACGGAGGTTTCCTTCCACTGGCGCAGGGCATAGGTGGGGCTGCCGGGGCCCACGAAGATGTAGTCCGCCCGGCGCAGGGTGGCCAGGGCTACCTCCCCCTCGTAGGCCCTCGCCGCCGCCGCAGACTTGAGGGAGGCCACTTCCAGACCGCGGCCGACCCGTTCCCGGAAGTAGGCCACCGCCCGCTCCGAGATCTGGTCCGCGTTGAGCTGGAAGCCGGCCGGAGTGTCCAGGAACACGGCCCGGGCCCCGGGCCCGAGTCGTCCCAGGAGCTCCTTGTGGACCTCGACCATGGTGGCCGTGAGCTCGCCCGAGCCCATGAGCACCAACGCGCCCCGGGGCGCTGCCATGGAAAACTCCTCGGAAGGGGGGCAAGGGGATGGCGGACTCGTCTCTATCAGGAGCCGCTCGAGGTGTCAACGCGCGGGCGCTCACGGGCGCGAAAGCACGAACAAGGGAACCTCGCGGCAGTCCGTGTAGCCGGACACTGTCGGCGTGGGCCCGCCGGAACCAAGATCGACCACCAAGTTTCGGGGCGGGGTCCGGGAGCCCTGAAGCGCGGCCCCGTGCCGCCTCGACCGAACCGCGGCAGCTCGGCCGAAACCCGTGAGGCTCGGCGCACCGGTTCCCTCGGAGACGATTCCTCGGAACGTCGCGGATTGCGGGGCGAAGCACTGGGGCTCCCGGACCCCGCTCGCCACCCAGAGGTGGCGGACCGCGGTCGGAATCCCCCCCTGGGTCCGGGCGGCAGGGTAGTGCATAATCCGGCATCGAGGAAGCTCTCCGCCCGCGGCGGGCGACCCCCCACGACCTTTCTTTCGGAGGAGCGGCATGGACACACCCCCTTCCCCCGCAGAAAAAGGCAGTCTGGCGTTTTTCGCCTCCTGGCTGCTCCTGCACGAGAAGGCCGACGACTGGATCCGCGACGCCCTGCGCCGCGCGCGGGAGACCCCCGAGGACGTACGCCAGCAATACCAGAGCTTTCTCCTCGCGGTTGAGGCGGAAAAGGAGGCCTTGAAGGGGCTCCTCTCCGAGGCCTTCGCGGCCGAGATTCGACAACTGGGCTTCCTGCACCGGGAAGACGGCGCGGATCTGCGCGCCGAGGTGGAGGACCTGAGGAACCGCCTCCGGGGGCTGGAAGACAAGCTGGAGAGGTTTGCCGGCCGTGGGGAGGGGTAGGACCGCGGCGCGCCTCGCGGTCATCCTGGCATCGCTGGGCCGAGGCGCGTGCACCGGAGGGGCGGCGAGCGCCCTGGCCGGGTCCTGGGCTCCCCTGGCGGCCGAGCTGCGACGCACCTTCGAGGGCCTGGGGCCCGCCTTCGTCAAACTGGGGCAGTTTCTCTCGGTGCGCCCCGACCTGCTCCCGCCCAGCGCCCTGGCGGAGTTCGAGCGCCTCCAGGATCGCGCCGAACCGGTGCCCTTCCCCCGGATTCGCCGCCGGGTGGAAGGGGAGCTGGGAGCTCCCCTGGAGCGCCTGTTTCGCGACTTCGCCCCCGAGCCGCTGGCCGCGGCCTCCCTGAGCCAGGTCCATCGGGCCGTGCTCCCGTCGGGCGACGAGGTCGCGGTAAAGGTGCAGCGTCCGGGAGCCGCCGAGGCCATGGAGGGCGACCTTCGGGTAGCGGCGGCGGTGCTCCCCCTGCTGGTGCCCCTGACGCCCCTGCGAGGGAGGGTCGACGCGTCCGCCCTCTGGGACGAACTGCGGGAGACGTTCTCGGACGAGCTGGATTTTCGCCGGGAAGCCGAGGTGGGCGCGGCGATCGCCCGCAGCCTCCGGCCGGTTCCCGGCGTGCGGATTCCCCGGGTCTACTGGGGCTGGACCACCCGCCGGGTCCTCACGGCCGAGTACGTGGAGGGGGTCAAGATCTCGGACCCCTCGGTGCGGGCCCGGGCCGACTATGGGGAACTGGCCGAGCGCGGCGCGCGGGTCTTCCTGAAACAGGT
Source organism: Thermodesulfobacteriota bacterium (assembly GCA_040756475.1). Taxonomy (NCBI): domain Bacteria; kingdom Pseudomonadati; phylum Thermodesulfobacteriota; species Thermodesulfobacteriota bacterium. Next base: position 38,896 of record JBFLZB010000010.1, on the reverse strand, counting down.
GCTTCGAGAGGGCCTGTTCCACGCGGACCTGCACCCCGCGAACATCCTCATCACGCCCCGCGGCGAGATCGCGTACCTGGACTTCGGGATCGCAGGGCGCCTCGACGCCGGGGAACGCCGGGCCGTGCTGGGCGCCCTGGCGGGGCTCCTCTCCCGCGATCCGCCCCTGGCCCTGCGCCACCTCGGAGTGCTCGGCGTGCGGGTGCCCCCCGAGGAGGTACCGGGATTCGCCGCCGCCGTGGACCACATCATGGACGAGGCGCTGGCCCCCTCCCTCGGGGAGACCTCGCTCGCGCGCATCGGCCGGGGCGTCCTCGCGGCGGTCTACCGCCACCGGGTGGTCTTTCCGCGCAAGTACGCGCTCCTGGTCAAGGCCCTGCTCACCATCGAGGGCTCGGCGCGTCTGCTCCACCCGGGATTTTCCTTCGAGGCGGCCGCCCGGAGCTACCTCCTGGAGGCCGGAGCCCGCGAGCTGGGAATCGGCCGGCTGCTGGAAGCCGGCTGGCGGGGCCTGGCCCTGGTCGGCGCGGGAGCACTGGTTCCGCCGCCCCCGGGCGCGGGAGCCCCGCGCACTCCCCCCGAACCCCACACCGGCGTGACCACTGCCGCGCCGAAGGAGGACGCACCGTGGAGCATCCGGTGAAGTACGTTCGCAAGGTCCGGTTTTCCGACACCGACATCCAGGGGCACGTCTTCAACGCCAACTACTTCGTGTACTTCGACGACGCCGTCACGGACTACCTGGAAGCCCTGGGCCTGCCCTACCAGGAGATCACCCGCCGAGGGCACGACCTGGTGCTTGCGCGCGCCGAGTGCGACTTCCGGTCGTCGGGCGCCTTCGGCGAGACCCTGCTCACCGGGGTGCGCGTCGCCCGCCTCGGGAACACGTCGGTCACCTTCGCCCTGCGGATCGAGGAGGAGAAGACCGGCCGGGTGGTGGCGGAGGGGGTGGAGGTCTACGTGGTGCTGGGTCACGAGTCGCGCCGCCCCACGCCCGTGCCGGACTACCTGCGGGAGGCCGTCGGCCGCCTGGAGAAAAGCACACCCGACTGACGCAGCGCACGCCTTCCGCGGCCAGCACCGTCCTCGGCTCCAACGGACAACGGACAACGGGCCGCGCCTACAAACGCTCCCGCATCAGGAACGGGTTGGCGGCGCCGTGGGGCACGTGGCAGGCCAGGCACTCGTTTCGCACCTCGCGCATCTTGGACCGGTAGCGCTCCGGCACGTGCTCGGGGGCCACGTCGTGGCACAGGCTGCACAGGGCCTTGCCCTTGGCGCGCAGGAACCCGTCGTCGGGGTTTTGGGCGTGGGCATGCCGCAGGTCGTGGCACGAGGTGCAGTTGTTCGCGCCCACGGGGCCGTGGAGATAGCGCCAGGGCCTGGCGCCCGGGCCCTGGGTCACGTGGGGGTGGCAGTCGCGGCAGAGCTCGTCACGGCTGCCCTTGAGCAACCGCTCGGTGTTGGTGCCGTGGGGGTTGTGGCAGCCGGTGCACTTGCCGCTGCGCAGCACCCCGTGCAGCTTGCGCCGCTCCGCCGGGGCCTCGGGCGCGACGTCCGGGTGGCAGCGGAGGCAGAGCGCCCCCTGGGGGCCGGTCAGGAGCGGGCGAAAGTCGCTGATGTGGGAGACGTGGCACGTGTAGCAGTTGCCGTCCTTCCGGAACACGCCGTGGATGTTCTCCACCCCCCGAAGCAGGATGCCGTGGCACCACCCGCAGAGCACCTGCGCATCCTCCAGGAGGAGGTTGTCCCTCGCCCCCAGGTGGGGGTTGTGGCAGGCGATACAGTCGATCTGGAACACCGGCTTGTGCACCTTGTCGGTCTCGATGATGGTCGATGTTCCGGTGATCTGCCCGTGGCAGCGCACACAGTTCTTGCTGCCCTCGTACTTGAGGCCGATCCCCCTGCCTTCCTGGACGTGGCAGGCGTTGCAGCCCCCGTTCTTCAGGGGGTAGTGGACGGTGCCCCGGAGCAGCGACGGGAACCGGGAGTGGTGGGGCTCGTGGCAGAAGGCGCACTGGCGCACGTTGTCCATGGCGAGCTGCCCGTGGGTCCACCGGAACTTCTCCATCCGCAGGCTGTGGCAGCTCCCGCACACCTTTTCCGGGTCGGCCAGCGCGCGGGGCTTGTGGGGGTTGTGGCAGGAGACACACCCGTCCTGGATGCCCGGATGCCGGCTCTCCCCCGGGGGAAACGACCCGTGGCAGCGCACGCAGGCGTCGGCCACGTTGTCCGCGAGGAGCCCCCGGATTCCCGACAGGTGCGGCACATGGCAGATGCGGCACTCCTCGAGCTGGCCCTCGTGGGCGCCCTCGTCCTCGTCGGCATGGCACCGGCGGCAGAGCTGGGGTACCGGCGAGCGCAGCAGGGCGGAGGCCTCCCCGGGGTGGGGTCCGTGGCACTCCAGGCACCGCCCCTGCTCGGCGGGCCGGTGATAGGCGCGGGGATACCGGGCGGGGGAAGACACCTCCTGGTGACAGGCCCGGCACAGCTGCACCGCCTCCCCCTTGAGCATCTTGGGGTAGGCCGACGCGTGGGGATCGTGGCACCCCGCGCAGGGCTGGCTGCCCAGTCCGTCGTGGCGCGACGCCGCGGCACGGTGCGGGTGGCAGGGCAGGCACAGGTTTTCCTCGGAACGGATCAGGCGCCGCTCGAAGGATGCGTGTGGATCGTGGCAGCGCAGGCAGTCCGGGGTCACCGACCGGGTGTGGTGGTTGTCGCGCAGCACGGCGCGCAGAGACTCGGTGCCCACCTTGTGACACTCCCGGCACAGGGCCGGAGGCTTGGCCTTGAGGGTCAGCTCCCCCCGGCCGAAGCCGTGGCAGGGGGTGCACGACTCGATGCCGCCGCCGTGGGCCAGCGGCCGGCGGAACTCTCCCTCCCTGTCCCCCTCGAAACCGGGGCGGTAGAGGAGGGGGAGCACCACGTCGCCCACTACCACGTTGTTGCGGCCGGGCTCCAGGGGGATCGAGCCCGAGAAGATCTTTCCCCGGAAGAGGTAGAGGGGCTCTCGCCGGGGCGGAGCCCTCCCGTCGGAGCTCACCACCCGGGCCTCGAGCTCCTCCGCCGGGGCGCCGAGGACGTAGCCCAGGACCACGGCGGGCGACTCGGTGACGAGGGAGTTGGGGAGGGGGTACACGACAATGACCTGCGACCCGCTCGCTGCGGTGGCGAACAGGACCCCGGCAAGGAGGGCTACGGCGACCGCGATCCGGGGGGCAGGAGGGAGCGGCATGGCTCTCCGTACGGGGCGAGCTTGAGGAAACCTTCACACGGCGAGTCGCCCCCCTTCAAACCGCCGCCACTCTACCGGAGGGGGCCGAACCGGTTCAACCCCGGTTCACCGGTCTACCGGTCACCTGACTAGGGCCCGGAGGAAGCACTCGACGCCGCCGATGCCCTTGCTCCCCGCCGAGCGCTCGGGCACGTTGATGCCCGGCACCGACACGTCCTGGGCCAGCACCCGCACCGGCGCAAGCCCGGTGGCCGGAGCACCGCCCGCGCGCACGCCGGGCAAGACGGCTTCCGCCCCTGCGGCCCCCGTGGGGCCGTAGGCCAGCACCCGCACCTCGTACGTGCCGCCGGCTTGCAGGCTGCGCAGCTCCACCTCCACCCGCCCCGTCTGGGGGTCGGTGGGATGACCGAAGAGGGTGCGCGACGCAAGAGGCTCCTGGGGTCCCGAGCGCCACCGGAGCACGTAGCCCGCCGCCCCTTCCACGGGAGCCCAGGCCAGCCGCACGCCCCCCCGGTCGGCCCCGCGCCCGGGGAGGGCCACCGGGGCAGCCAGCACGGGGGCTGGGAGGGAAAATGCCGGGATAGCGGCCCCGGACACCTCGGTGGCGTAGCCGGTGGGCGTTTCCGCGGGGCCCAGGAAGCTCACCGCGGCGAGGATCTCGTCCCCGGGGCCCAGGGAGGACACTTCGGCCTCGGGAAGCCCCCCGGGGTCCAGGGACCCCAGGACCACCGCGTAGCCGCCGGCTCGGCGCACCCGCAGGGCGAGCCCCCAGGGGGAAGAGCCCGGTTCGGAGGTACCCCGCAGACCCACCCGCAGGCCGCCGGAGAAGCCCCCCTCGGCGAGATAGGTGGCCCCCAGGTAGGCCGGCACGGGAAGGGGCCGGGCGGGGTCCGTGTCCGGCAGGGTGTCGGCGGCGCTGTCGGCGTCGAGGGAGCGCTTGCGCACGGGCACGGTGCCCCCGGGAAAGCCGAAGTGCGCCCCCTCCTCGTAGTCCATCCCGGCGTTGGCCGCGGCGAACCCCAGGTAGAGCTCCTCCAGTCCGTCGTAGCCCAGGGTGCGGGCATAGGCGTCCAGCGCCTCCAGGGGCCGTCGCCCCGGGGGCGCCTCCGGGCCGGCCCGGATGAGGTCGAAGAGGTCCCGCTGGCTCGCGCGCCCGCCCCCGTGCTCGGCCAGGTACTTGGCGAAAATGACCGCGCCGTAGGCCCGGATGGTGTAGTCCACCGTGGGGTCGTCCAGGAGGAGGGGCACGGGCAGCCCCAGCTCCACGGTCCCCGCCCACCCCGTGGGCCCGTCGAAGCGGCTGTAGTACTGGTTCACCCCGTCGAAGACCTCGTCCTCGAACCAGGTGGCGGTGGCCTCGAGCCACCAGTCGTCCTCCCGGGAGTTCCACACGGGGGGCTCGTAGAGGAAGTGGAGCACGTGGAAGAACTCGTGGGCGGCGACGATCTTCATCGTGCCCCGAACGTTGGCCTCCACCCGGTCCCAGGCGGTGCCCCCGGCGGCGCTGCCCTCGTCGTTGAGCCACGTGTCCACGCGCAGGTCGCCCTGGACCACGATGTAGGGGAGCTCTCCGGGTTCCCCGGCCGTGAAGCCCAGGAAACTGCCGCCGATGTCGTCGATGGCGCTGTCGGGGTCCGAGTTGCCCAGGTACACGGGCACGAGCTCCTGGTCGAGAATCGGGTGTGTGAACCCCAGCTCCCGGGCCAGGGCGTACGCCGTCTCGAAGTAGCTGGCCCACTGCTCCACCACGTCGGGAAGGCCGTTGCCGTCGGCGTCCACGGCAGCCTGGCCGGTGGCGGCGGTGAGGTCCGGGCCCCACTCAAAGGAGAAGTTCTCGGTCTCGATCCAGTTGGGCAGTACGTGGGTCACGGACTTCCCCGCTCGGCGCAGGGCCCCCCGGGGGCCGGAGGCAGGGCGCTGGAGCAGGGCCTCGGCCTCGCGTCGCACCGCAGGGGGCATCTGGTCGAGGCGGCTTCGCACCGCTCGCAGGATCGGGGTGGCGCAGCGCAGCTCCAGGAGTGCCAAGCCGCCCGCAGGGGAGCGCGCGGCCCGGGCGGCGGCCGCCGGGGCCCGGTACCCATCGGGCAGGCGCTCGGGGGCCTTGACCGCATAGAGCCAGTAGAGGTCGGCCTCGGCGCGGTCGAGCTCACCGGCCGCCACGGCCGCCTGCACCGCCGCGGGAAAGGCTGCGGTCGCCCACAGCCGCTCTGCGGCGTACGCCGGCCCAGCGGGCAGGGCCGCCAGGGCCAGAAGCAAGGCCCCCAGAAGGCTTCGCATCCTCATCTCCCCTAGAAAGACGCGCTACTCTAGCGGAATCACGGGACTCCCCACAAGCCGCCCCGAAGCGCCTGAAGGAAACACCCACCGCCTCCCCCGCCCCCGCTGGAAGCGGGCGGCGGCTCCGCGGGTACCGCCGCCGCAGTGACGCGGGCGGCAGCGACATGCAGGCGAACGCCGGAAGGCACGTCCAAGGGAAGCGTCACCTCTCCGTCGGCGGCCAACGCCGTTCGGTACACGTAGGCACCCGTGGCAGGGTCCTGAAAGACGGCCGCGATTCCCCATCCGCTCTCGGTGGGGGTGGCGTAAGTCAGTACGATCTCTCCTGACACGGCGTCTTCGAACCGGTACCTTGCGCCGAGATACCCCAGGCCAAAGAACCTCAGCCCGTCGATGCCGGAGGTCCTGGGTACCGATCCGTAGTGCGGGCCCTCCTCGTAATCCATGACGGCATTTGCCCCGGCAAAACCAAGGAAGAGCTCCCCCAATCCCCGGAACCCCGTGCTAATGGCATAGGCCTCCAGCGCATCCAAGATGCGTCGTCCTGGCGGGGGATCCGAACGTATCAGGTCCCAGACCTCCCCCATCATCGCGCTTCCTCCCACGTGCTCAGATAGATACTTGGCGAAGATCACGCCCCCATACGCGCGAACCACGTAACGGCTGTCGCTGAAATTTACGGCCAGTCCTTCCTCCACGGTCGAAGGCCAACCGTTGATGCCGAAGTACTGGTAGTGGTCGTTCACGTCGGGAAAGACCTCGTCCTCCATCCAGGTGGCGCTGGTCTCGAGCCACCAGTCGTCGGCGGAGGGAATCCAGGCGGCGGGCTCGTAGACGAAGTGGATTACGTGGAAGAACTCGTGGGCGGCGGTGATCTTCATGGCGCCCCGGATTCGAGCCGCCGTTGTCGCACCCTCGTCGTTGGGGGGCACGAAGCGCAGGTCGTTGTTCACCACCACGTACGGGACCGGGGCGCTGTCCTGGGTGAAGGCGTAAGTGCCCGACGAGATGTTCTCGATGGTCTCGGCCTCCGAGGAGTTGCCGAGGTAGACGGGAACGAGCCGGGTGGCCAGTGGGGTGCCGGCGTAGACCGACGCGGGGTCCCCGGGCTTGAGCACCTCCGCCACGGCCTCGAAGCTCGCCTCGAAGAGCTCGGCCCAGCGCTCCACCACGTCGGGGATGCCGTTGGCGTCGAGATCGCGCAGGGGGAGCGAGCCGTCCTCGTTGGTGAGGGCGGGCCCCCACTCGACGGTGAAGTTTCGGGTGACGACGAAGTTGGGGAGCACCGTCTCCCCCGTCTTTCCCGTGTCGGACGAGACCACGGCGCGGGGTGCGGCCCGGGCCGGCGGCGCCAGCAGCGCCTCGGCTTCGGCCCGGTCCGCGGGGCTCAGCGCGGCCAGCCGATGCTTCACGCCCCGGAGCACCGGGGTGCCGCACCGGTGCATCCAAGCGGTGCCCTCCCCCCTGGCGCCCCCGACCCGCGGCGCCCGGTCGTCCGGCGGCGCAGCCCGGAAGGCAGGGGGCAGGCGCTCCGCAGCCACCACCGCGTAGAGCCGGTACAGGTCGGCGCGGGAAGGATCGAGCTCACCCGAGGCCACGAGCTGCGCCAGGCGCCCGTCCAGGCCCCCCGCGGGCGCGGGCGGGGCCCCGGAGGCCCCGACCAGGAGGCACGCGGCGAGCAGGGCCCCCAGCGGGCGAAATGTTCTCACGGCTTCCCCCTCGGAAAGAGATACGGATCCAGCGCCGCCTGGATCTCCGGCCGCAGGGAGTCGTAGCGGCTGCGGGCCTCGCGCAGGATGGGCGTGCCGTCGCGCAGGGGCACGGTGCTCCGGAACGCGGGCGGCAGTCCGGCGTCGCCCACCACGGCGTACACCCGGTAGAGCACCGCCCGGTCAGCGTCGATCTCCCCGCGCTCCACCGCCTCGGCGATGAGCTGTACCGAATCCTTGTCGGCGCGGGGCGCTGGGGCAGGAGCCTCGGGCAAAGCGTCCGGTCTCCCCCCCAGGGCACACGCCCCGGCGGCCCAGACAGCCACCCCGAGCAGGGCCAACAGGATCGGCACGCGCATCGTCCACCTCCCCAGGAGCTCGGCAGCTCTCCCCTCCCCCGTTTCCCGTCCAGGCTACCCCTTTCGGGGGGAAGCGAACAAGAAACGGCCTGCGCTCCTCAACCCCCCCGCCTCCGGTGCCGATGGGTGGAAGGCCGTGAACACGCCGCGTGTGCGCCGCTGGAGGGGTGCGTGAACCACCTGAGAGAGATGCTCTTCGTCCGGGAGGCCGCCGGGAGCCCCGGGGGCGACTCGGCGCCGCCCGCGACCTCGTGCACGCCCGAGGCCGAGGCCGCGGCCGCCGCCGCGGCGTTCGCGGCCTACGACCGCTACCGCCGCGGCCGCCTGGCCGCCCAGATCGGCGAGCGGGGGAGGGAGGCCCTGCAGCTTCTCCCCCTGCTGCTCCACGTCAACGAGCCCGGGCTCCCCGGGTACGTGGACGACCCCCTCTGCCCGGCGGGAATCGCCGACTTCTCCCCCCACTCCGACGACCTGCGGCTGGCCCGGCGCCTGTTTCCCGAGGCCCGCCTGCGCCGCTCGGGGGTGCTCCGGCCGGTGGTGGAGCTGGTCGCGGTCATGGGCAGCGCCGGCACCATCGGCTTTTCCGGCGAATCGGACCTGGACGTGTGGGTGTGCCACGACCCCGGCACGTCGGACGCCCTCCTGACCGTCTACCGCCGGAAGGTCCTCTCCGTGGAGGCCTGGCTCAACCGGCACGCGGGGCTCGAGGTCCACCTCTTCTTCCAGGCCGCCAGCCGCATCCGGGCCGACGACTTCGGGGAGACCGGCGTGGAGGGGTGCGGCTCGGCCCTGGGCGCGCTGCTCAAGGAGGAGTTCTACCGCACCGGCATCCTGCTGGCGGGCAAGGCTCCGGCGTGGCGCCTGGTGCCGCCCCTGGCGGACCCGGACGCGTACCGCCGCCACTGGGACGCCCTGCGCGCGACCCCCGGCTTTCCCGCGGGCGAGTACGTGGACCTGGGGGGGGTGGCCCGGGTTCCCCCGGGGGAGCTCTTCGGGGCCGCGGTGTGGCAGATCGTGAAGGGGTGGAAGTCGCCCTTCAAGTCGGCCCTCAAGCTGGGCCTGCTGGAGTATGCCGTTTCCTCCGGGCGGGAGGCCCCCCCCCTGTGCGAGCAGCTCAAGCAGCGCGTGCTGGCCGGGGAGCGGGTCGACCCCTACCGGCTCCTGTTCGACCAGGTGCTCGCCCACTACCGGGCCTTGGGGGAGTCGGGCTCCGAGGACCTCCTGGCGCGGTGCTTCTACCTCAAGACCGGCATCCGCCTGGAGGCGGAGTCGGGTCCCCGGCGCAGGGCCTCCGGCGGCTCCGACGAAGCCGTGCTGGCCGAGTACGCCGCCGCATGGGGCTGGGGGGCTCGCCGGCTCCAGCACCTGAACGGATTCTCCGCCTGGAAGTTCGAGTGGGTGCAGGCCCTGGCCCGGGAGGTGGATCGGTACTTCCTGCGCACCTACCAGCGCATTCGCGAGACCCTGGAAGCAGAAGGAGAAGTGCAGCGGATCACTCCCCGGGACCTCACCGTGCTGGGGCGCAAGCTCCAGGCCGTGTACCGCCGGGCTCCCCACAAGGTGGAGACCCTCCACCTGGTGACGCAGGGGGTGGAGGAGCCCAGCGTGTCCCTCTACCAGGAGGTGCTGCCCGACGGCGAGGCGCCCTGGCGCCTGTTCCGGGGCCGGGTCACCCCCTTGACCGTGGACGGCCGGGAGGGGGATCTCCTGCGCGTCTCGAACGATCCCCTCGAGCTCCTGGTATGGGCGGCGCAGAACCACATCCTGGGGGCGCGCACCCGGGTCTTCTGCCACGGCCTGGCCGGGGAGCTACCGGCCGCCGACCTGGAGGCCCTGGCCCAGGGGCTGACCGCCTTCGTCGAGAGGGCCCAGGGCCGCGAGCCCACCCACGAAGACCTCCTGGGGGACGCCGTGCCCACGGCCTTCCTGGCGGTCCCCAACCTCCTCGAGGAAGCAGAAGAGGTCCGGGACCTCGGCGCCGTGCACGCCACCACCTGGGGCGAGACCTTCTACCGCCGATGGGAGGGCCCGGACGCCTTCCGGGGATTCGTGGAGGAAGCCCTGGTGGCCTTCCTCCTCGAGAGCCCCGCCCCCGACCGCCTCGAGATCTTCGCCCCCCCGCGCAAGGTCGGCGTGCTGCGGGGCTGCCACCGCCGGCTCCAGCGGGAGCTGGGGGCGGCCGCGGCGTTCGTGGGGGGAGCGAGCTTTGCAGCCCACCTGCGCCGGCGGTTCGTGGGCGCCTCGGAGGCCGGCACCTACGTGCTCGACCGCACCGCACCGGCAGAGCTGCGGTATCGGGCCTTCAAGGACCGGGAGGACCTCCTGCGCTTCCTCTGCGCGGTGGGGCCCCACGCCCGGGTCGAGACCCGGGTGGAGAGCCTCTCGCCGGAGCTCGCGCCCCTGCGGGCGGTGTGCGAGAGCTCCCTTCCGGGGGGCATCGACGTCTTCGTGCTGGAGGAAGCCGCCCAGGAGACCCTCTTCGTGGCGGACGAGGTGGGCAACCTGGCGCGGTTCACGAGCCTCCGGGAAGACGCCCCCTACGCCCTGGCCCGCCTGCTGGTGTTCCTGGAGGGGGTGGTCCCCGAGCTCGCGACCCAGGAGGAGAGCCCCCTCCACGGAAGAGCACTGGGGGACGTCCTGCGCATCCATACCCTGGTGCGCGAGGGCACCTGCCGGGCCGTCTGCGCCACCCACGAGCACCTGGCCCGCGTGCGCGCCCTGGGGCTGCGGCCGGTGGGGCTCACCATCGAGAGGACGTCGGGAAGGAGCGGGGGTGCCGGCGGGTACCGCATCACCTGGGGCATGCAGACCATCGAGAGCGGGGAGGTGGAAAACCCCCTGGCCGAGGCCCGGCGCCGCATCCGCGAAGCGCGCCGTTCCGGTCTCGACTACGGGGTCTTCGTCACCCGGCTCTTCCTCGATGAGCGCTTCATTGCCGAGCACTGCGGCCGCTTCGTCACCACCGGCCACTACCTCTTCTACAAGCGGGCCATCGAGCAGCGGCTGGCGGGCTGAAGGGCACGGGGGGGCCCGGCGGCCTCCCTAGAAGTCCACGCTGAACTGGGCGGCCAGGCGGGCTTCCGTGGGGGTGTTCTTGCCGTCGAACTCTTCCCTCTTCGCCGCGAACGCCCCGGCCACGTCCAGGCGGGCCGCCCAGAGATTGAGCCCGAGCCCCGCCGTGTACACCACCCCGATGTCGCTCTCCGCCAGGTTCTTCCGCGCGCCGGCCCGTAGCGCCAGGAACCGGAAGGCGTCCCACTCCAGGCCAGCCGAGAGGTTTCGCGTCTTGTAGCCGGGCAGGGTCGTCTCGTTGGCCGTGAGGTCGCAGTCCACCTCGAGGGTCAGGGTCTCGAAGGGGATGAAGGCGACGCCGGCGGCAAACTGGGGCTTGATCTTCACGTCGGGGAACCGGGTGGTGCGCGGCCCTCCGGGCAGCTCCGTGGTCCGGGTGGGGCCGTCGAACTTGGGAGTGTTGAGGTTTCGGCCCACCACCCCGAAGTTCACCATGCGGTATCGACCCATCACGCCCAGGTCGATGCCGAAGGTGGTGGTCTCCCGGTAGTGCTTGTCCGCGTCGCGCAACACGTCTTCCGAATCGGCGTCGAACACGAGGATCTCGGTGGCGTACACCCGGCCGCGCATGAGCTTGAGGTTTCCGCCGACCGACCAGTGGTCGTTGAGGGCGTAGCCGTAGGTGACCGGGATCTCCGCCACGGCGAACCCGCGCAGCACCACCGTGGTGGTGTTGTCGTCCAGGGTGCCCCCGAGGCCGACCCCGCCCGACTGGGCGGTCACCGTGGCCAGGAGGTCGGTAATCCCCTCGACCTGGGCCGGCGAGACCCCCTGTTCCCTGGCCAGGAAGTCGATCTTTTGGATCGAGCCCTGGCTGAGGCCGGCCGCCCGGAGCTGCTCCTGCTGATCCGGCGTCAGCAGGAGCACGGCGCCGTCGTTGCCCGCCACCGCGACCGCGGCAATCTGGGCGTCCAGATCTCCTGCCGCGATGCCCAGGTTCTCCCGGTCGAGCTCCACCACCTGGCCGGTGGCCTGGAAGAAGCCGCGTACGCCCACCCCGAAGTTCTTCACCCGGATGCCCAGGCCGGCGTTGACGTCGGCGGTGATGGCGTTGCCTGGGTCGTCGAGCCCGTCGAGGTTCTTCACCAGGTCGATCAGTTCGCGCAGGTCGGACTCGCTGCGCACGCCCCGGCGGCTCAGGTCTTCGTAATCGATGTCCACCAGGTCATCCAGGAACACGCCGAACTCGTTGTGCAGGCGGTATCCGCCGCTGGCGTTGAGGTCGACGCCCCAGGTCTTTCGGCCCATGTCGTTGTTGTCGCAGGCGATGCGGCCGCCGGAGGCCGTTCGGCAGGCGAAGAAGCCAAAGGCCGCCGGGTTGTAGTACTGGGCCGTCGTGTCCGTGGCGGACGCGATGGTCGCCCCCCCCATCCCCATGGCCCGGGGCCCCACCAGGAACGTGTCGAGCGCCCCGGCCCACCCCGGAAGGAGGAGGGCGGAAGACGCCAGCAGGGCGACCGCCGACAGGGATTTGGCGACTGGGTGCATGCTTGCCTCCTTGCCTTCGCTGGGGGCGAAAACCGCCCGGGCTCGTGGCCGGGGACGCCTGCCGGCCCGAGGAAACACGGATCGCGTCGGGCCCAAGGATCGGCAGGAGCCTCGGCAGACATGAGACGGGAAACGGGGAAATCGAGGGGGGAGGGAAGTCCGCGCGGTGAATCGTGAGCGGCGCCCGCCTTGCGCGCCCCCGGGGCGGTGGGCATACTGGCGCCCATGACGACTTCGGGCGCACGCCTCCTCTCCGGGCTGCTCCTCCTGCTCCTGGCCTCCTGCGCAGGACTCGGCGCCCGCCCGGAGCCCCCCTCCCTGGTGCTGACGGACCTTCGCCTCTCGGGGGCAACCCTCTTCGCCCAGCACTACGTCCTGGACTTCCAGCTCCAGAACCCGAACGCCTTCGACCTGGCCCTAGAGGGGATGGCGTGCGAGCTCCTCCTCAACGGCCAGCGCTTCGCCACCGGCGTGACCAACCGGGCGGTGACCATTCCCGCCTACGGCACCGCCGCGATGCAGGTGGAGGCTACGAGCACGATCATCGGCCTCTTCCGGCAGCTCACCGAGCTCGAGCGCAACCAGGCCCAGAGCTTTCGCTACCAGCTCCGAGGCCACGTGGCCCTGCGCGGCCACGGCAGGCTCCCCTTCGACTACGCCGGCGAGGTCTCTCTCGTCCCCGCCCAGCTCTGAGCCGGGCCGATCAGTCGTCCACCGCCACCTCGAGCCCCGCCAGGGAGGCCACGAACTTCCTCGTTTCCCCTCCGGAGAAGCGTACCGCCACCTTGGCCATAGGACCCCGCCCCTCCACGGCGGTCACCGTCCCCGCGCCATAGCGCGGGTGGCGCACCCCCATGCCCGAGCGGAAGGACTCCTCCCCGGGCTCGGGGACAAGATAGCGGCCTCCTCCCCCCTCCGGGGCCCTCAGGGGAGCGGAGATCGGCTGCGCCCAAAGCGGAAGGTCCGGCCGGGGCGGGCGCCGGTACACCCCCTCGGGCAGCTCCTCCAGGAAGCGGCTCGGGGGCCGCAGGTACCCTTCGGCCCCGTAGACCCGGCGCACCCGGGCCCGGGTGAGGTAGAGGCGGTCCCGGGCCCGGGTGATTCCCACGTAGCACAGGCGCCGCTCCTCCTCGAGCTCCCCGGGGGAGTCGGAGCTGCGGTGGTGGGGAAAGACCCCCTCCTCCAGGCCCGTCAGGAACACCACCGGGTACTCGAGGCCCTTGGCGGAGTGCAGGGTCATGAGGGTGACCACGTCGGCCCGGTCGGGCCCCACGTCCTGGTCGGTGACCAGGGCCGCCCGGTCCAGGAACGCCCGAAGCCCCCCCTCGCCCTCGGCCTCGAACGCCTCGGCCGCGTTGAGGAGCTCGGCCAGGTTCTCCAGGCGCTCCTCGGCCTGCTCGGGGCCTTCCGTGTGGAGATAGTCGCCGTACCCCGACTCCTCCAGGATCCGGGCCAGGAGCTCCCGCACTGTGGCGGTGGCCGCGGCCTCCCGCCAGCCGCGCAGGAGCGCGGCGAAGCCGGCGGCCGCCCGGGCGCCCCGGGTGGGGAGCACTCCGGCCTCCACCGCCCGCTCCAGGGCCGCGCCCAGGCCGATCCCCTCGCGGCGGGCGAGCCCCTCCACCAGCTCCACGGTGGTGCGGCCGATCCCCCGGGGGGGGGTGTTCACCACCCGGTGGAAGGCGACCGGGTCGTCGGGGTTGAGCACGAGCCGCAGGTAGGCCAGGGCGTCCTTCACCTCCCGCCGGTCGTAGAAGCGAAGTCCCCCGTAGACCACGTAGGGGATGCGCCGGCGCAGGAACGCCTCCTCGAAGGGGCGCGAGAGGGCGTGCATCCGGTAGAGGACGGCCACGTCCGAGGGGTGCAGGCCCCGGGCCGCGGCCTCCCGGATGGTGTCGGCCACCCAGGCGGCCTCCTCCTCCTCGGTGGCGGCCTCGTGGACCGCCACGGGCTCGCCCCCCTCCCGGCCGGTCCAGAGGGTCTTGGGGTGGCGGGAAACGTTCTTGGAGACCACGGAGGAGGCCGCCTCGAGGATGGCCCGGGTGCTGCGGTAGTTCTGCTCGAGCTTCACGATCCGGGCGCCCGGGAAGTCCTCCTCGAAGGAGAGGATGTTGCGCAGATCCGCCCCCCGCCACCCATAGATGGACTGGTCGTCGTCGCCCACCACGCAGAGGTTGCCGTGGCCCGAGGCGATCTCCCGGGCCAGCCGGTACTGGACCCGGTTGGTGTCCTGGTACTCGTCGATGAGCAGGTGGGCGAAGCGCCGCCGATAGTGGTCGGCTACCTCAGGGTGGGCCCGGAACAGGCGCAGCGTCTCCAGGAGGAGATCGCCGAAGTCCAGGGCCCGGCCCTCCCGAAGGCGGTCCTGGTAGAGGGCGTAGAAGTCCAGGAAGGCCCGGGCGCCCGGGGCGCGGGAAGGCACCTCGATCTCCCCGGGGCCCTTTCCCTCGTCCTTGGCCCGGTGCACCTGGTGGAGGAACGCGGCGGGCGGGTGGCGCTTGGGGTCGAGGTTGAGGTCTGCGACCACGGCCTGGGCGAGCTTCTTCTGGTCGTCCCCGTCGTACACCGCAAAGTCCGGCCCCACGGGGAGGAGGTGGCCGTGGCTCCGGAGGATCTTCAGACAGGTGCCGTGGAAGGTGCCCACCCACGCGCCGGCGGACTGGCTTCCCAGGAGTGCCTCCACCCGCCGGCGCATCTCCCGGGCCGCCTTGTTGGTGAAGGTGAGCGCCAGGATCGCCCGGGGGTCGACCCCGGCGAAGGACACGAGATACGCGATCCGGAAGGTGAGCACCCGGGTCTTGCCGCTCCCGGCTCCCGCCAGGATGAGGAGCGGCCCCCCCGGGTGGGAGACCGCCTCCCACTGGGCGGGGTTGAGCTGGTGCTGGAGATCCTCGGCGGTTGTCAGGTGCACCTGGGTATCCTCGTGGCACGCATGGGCGGTGGGCCGCCTTGGCTGAACGCTGAACGCCGACCGCCGCTTCCCTACCCCTCCCCGGGCCGGAGGCTCCGGTCGATGAGGGCCTTGTTGTAGGCGGTGACGATGTCGCGGCGGGACAGCATGCCGAGCACCTGCCGGGGGTCCTCCCGGCTCACCACGGGCAGGTGCTCGAAGTTGCGCACCCCGATCTTCCCCAGGGCGTCCCGCAGGCTCTCGTCGGGGAAGACGGCGATGACCTCCCGGGTGGCGAGCTCCCCGGCCACCACCAAGTCCTCGAGCCCCTCTTCGTAGGCGATCTCCCGAAAGTCCTGGAGGCTCAGGATCCCCGTCATCCGTCCGCCGGCGTCCACCACGGGGAAGGTCATGTGGCGGGAGCGGGGGATGAACTGGAGGATCTCCTTGAGGTGCATCCCCTCGGGAATGACCTCCACACCGGGGTTCATCACGTCGCCGGCCCGGATGGACTGGAGCACGCTCACCTCCCGGCCCTCCTCCAGCCGGATGCCCCGGCGGGCGAGCTCCAGGGTGTCGATGGAGTCACGCTGGAAGTAGCGCGACACCGTGTACCCGATGACGCAGCAGACCATGATGGGCAGGATGACGGAGTACTCGTGGGTCATCTCGAAGATGAGGAAGATCGCGGTCATGGGAGCGTGAGTAGCCGCGGCGAGGAAGCCACCCATCCCCACCAGGGCGTAGGCCCCGGCCCCCGCGGAGATTCCGGGGAAGAGGGCGGTGACGAGGGTCCCGTAGGCGCCGCCGAGCATCGCTCCCACGAAGAGGCTCGGGGCGAAGACGCCCCCCGCGTTTCCCGACCCCAGGGTGAGCCCCGTGGCGTAGACCTTGGCGGCGGCCACGAGGAGCAGGAGCCACCCCCCCATCTGCCCCGCCAGGGCGAGCTCCACGTGCTCGTAGCCGTTGCCGAGCACCTGGGGGAGCGCGATCCCCAGGGCCCCCGTTGCGAAGGCCCCGGCCAGGGGCTTGAGGCGTGCGGGAGCGCGCCAGGCCGCGAACCGATCCGCCAGGGCGTAGAAGCTGCGGATGAAGTGGACCGCCGCGAGGCCCACGAGCACCCCGAGCACGGCGTAGAAGACCACTTCCCAGGGGCTCTGGAGGGCGTAGTGGGGCACCGCGAAGGCGGGGAAGTTCCCCTCCACCGCGCGGGTCACCAGGGTGCCGATGGCGGAGCTGATGACGATGGGCGTGAAGCTCGTGGCCTCGAAGGAGCGCAGGAGCACGATCTCCTGGGCGAAGAAGACCCCGGCGATGGGGGCGTTGAAGGTCCCCCCCACTCCCGCGGCCACGCCGCAGGCCACCAGGGTGCGCAGGCGCTCGTGCCCCACCCGCAGGGCCTGCCCCAGCAGGGAGCCGATGGCCCCGCCGATCGCCGCGATGGGGCCCTCCATGCCGGCGGAGCCCCCGGTGCCGATGGTCACCGCTGCCGCCAGGGACTTCCCCACCAGGGCGCGGGCCCGGAAGACGGCCCCCTTGAGGTTCACCGCCTCCAGAAAGCGGGGCAGGCCGTAGCCCCGGACCTCCCCGGGAAAGAGGAGATCCAGGGGCACCAGGAGCGCCGCCCCCGCCATGGGCAGGAGCGGCAGGAGGAGCACCGCCGGGAAACCCGCCTCCACCCCGAGGAGGCGCCCGCCTTCCTGGAAGATCAGGAAGTGGAAGAGGTCGATGAGCCGGCGGAAGACGAGGTTGCCCACCCCGCCCAGGAGCCCCACGGCCACCGCCATGGCC
Source organism: Thermodesulfobacteriota bacterium (assembly GCA_040756475.1). NCBI lineage: Bacteria > Pseudomonadati > Thermodesulfobacteriota > Thermodesulfobacteriota bacterium. The sequence continues at coordinate 22,078 of JBFLZB010000010.1, read as the reverse complement.
AGGAGCGCCGTGTTCTCGCTGGGCCTGGCGCCGCGCAGCCAGGCTTCGGCGCGGGCCCGCAGGGGCGGGCCGGGGGTCGCGGTCAACGGCAATCCTCGTGGGGAGCGGAAGCGGAGGGGGCGGCGGGGATCATACGCCCGGCGTCAGCCCATCGCCAGGTTCCGTTCCAGCTGCTCGATCTCCTGGAGCAGGCGCACCCGCTCCTCGCGGCTCACGCCCTCCTGTTCCAGGCGGCGCCGGAGCCCGAGCAGGCGCATCTCTTCACGATAGTCCGAGCAGGTGTAGGTGCGCTCACGAGAGGATTTCACGGCAGCCGTCCCCGCCGTCAGTCCGAGAGCAGCTTGCCCGCCTTGGCGATGTCGTGGCGGGGATGGTCGGTGAAGATCACGGTGACCGCCTCGGGGGCGCAGCCCGAGACCTCCACGATCACATCGGTCACCCTCCGCGAAATGACCCGCTTCTGCTCTACGGTGCGTCCTTCCAGCCAGTCGATGTTCACGATGGGCATGATGGTCTCCTCCAGCGGCTCGGCGACAGGTTTCCGCTATGCTTCGTCCTCGAAAAGAGACAGCGCCTCGTGGGGACACGCGGCGATGCAGATCCCGTCGAGGTCGCACTTCTTCTCGTCGATCCGGGCCACCCCGTCCGTCAGGGTGATGGCCTTCTCGGGGCAGGCCTGGGCACAGGCCCCCGCCCCGCGGCATTTCTTCGGGTCCACGATGATCTTCACGGCACACCGTCCTTTCCCGCCCTGCAAAGGGGAGCATACTGTCCGCGGAATCCTAACCCGACTCGGCCGCTCCGCAAAGGGGAGAAGGGCACCCGATTCTCCATTCCCAGCAGGAACCCGACGGGGGAGGTCCGCTCCTTGCAAGGGACCCCTCGCGCCCGGGGCGCAGGACCTCCGGCACGAGGTTTTGCGCCCCACGAGCGCTTTCCGGGTCTTGGCAGGCAGGACGCGGGACCGACAAGTTTGTAGAACGGCAGGCGCTCAGAAAACAAAATTGTCTCGAGACGGGCGGCCCCTGGGCCCGCCCCCACCACACCGCGAGGTCCTCGCAGAGAGATCTCCGCACCGGCACGAGGGAGGCACAGATCATGGCACACTTGGCGGTACCCGAGCTGTTCGGAACCAACGTCTTCAACGACAAGGCCATGAAGGAGCGGCTGCCGAAGGAGACCTACAGGGCCCTGAAGGAAACCGTGGACCGGGGCATCTTCCTCAAGCCCGAGGTGGCCGACGTGGTCGCCAATGCCATGAAGGACTGGGCGATCCAGAAGGGGGCGACCCACTACACCCACTGGTTCCAGCCCCTGACCGGCTCCACGGCCGAGAAGCACGACTCCTTCATCTCCCCCACCCCCGACGGGGGGGTGATCATGGAGTTTTCGGGCAAACAGCTCATCCAGGGCGAGCCCGACGCCTCGTCGTTTCCGAGCGGGGGCCTGCGGGCCACCTTCGAGGCCCGGGGCTACACGGCCTGGGACTGCACCTCGCCTGCGTTCCTCAAGGAGGATGCGGCCGGCAACGTCACCCTGTGCATCCCCACCGCCTTCTACTCCTACACGGGGGAGGCCCTGGACAAGAAGACCCCCCTCCTGCGCTCCATGAAGGCCGTCTCCCACCAGGCGCTGCGCGTGCTCCGGGCCCTGGGCGACACCGCCGCCTCCCGGGTGATCCCCACCGTGGGCCCCGAGCAAGAGTACTTCCTTGTGGAGAAGGAGCACTACCTCAAGCGCCTGGATCTCATGACGTGCGGGCGGGCGATCTTCGGCGCCCCCGCACCCAAGGGCCAGGAGCTCGAGGATCAGTACTTCGGGGCGATCAAGGACCGGGTCTCGGCCTACATGCGCGACCTCGACGTGGAGCTGTGGAAGATGGGCATCAGCTCCAAGACCAAGCACAACGAGGTGGCTCCGGCCCAGTACGAGATGGCGCCGGTGTTCTCCACCACCAACATCGCGGCCGACCACAACCAGCTCGTGATGGAAACCATGCAGAAGGTGGCCCTGCGCCACGACATGGTGTGCCTGCTCCACGAGAAGCCCTACGCGGGCATCAACGGCTCGGGCAAGCACAACAACTGGTCGCTCTCCACCGACACCGGCATGAATCTGCTGGAGCCCGGCCAGACCCCGGACGAGAACGCCCAGTTCCTGGTCTTCCTGAGTGCGCTCCTCAGGGCCGTGGACACCCACGCCGATATCATGCGCGCCACCTGCGGCAGCTCCGGCAACGACCACCGCCTGGGTGCCAACGAGGCGCCCCCGGCCATCATCTCGGTGTTCCTGGGTGAAGAGCTCACCGAGGTCCTCACCAAGCTCGCGAAGGGCGAGAAGTCGGGCCGCAAAGCGGCCGCCTTCCTCAAGATCGGCGTCGACACCATGCCCGATCTGCCCAAGGACAACACCGACCGCAACCGCACCTCGCCGTTCGCCTTCACGGGGAACAAGTTCGAGTTCCGGATGGTGGGTTCCTCCCAGTCCATCTCCGGCCCCAACGTGGCCCTCAACACCATCGTGGCAGAGGCCCTGGACGAAATCGCCACCCGGCTGGAAAAGGCCAAGGACGTGAACGCCGAGATCCTGGCCATCGTCAAGGAGACGATGAACGCCCACGGGCGCATCATCTTCAACGGGAACAACTACTCCGAAGAGTGGGTCGTGGAGGCGGAAAAGCGCGGCCTGCCCAACGTGCGAAACACCGTGGACGCCCTCAAGGCCTTCGTGACGAAGAAGGCCGTCAAGCTCTTCGAGAAATACGAGGTGCTGAGCAAGGAGGAGCTCCACTCCCGCTACGACATCTACGTGGAGCAGTACGCCAAGCACATCAACATCGAGGCCCAGACCGCGCTCCACATGGTCCGCCGCCAGTACGTGCCGGCCGTGGTGCGTTTCATGACCGAGCTCGGCCAGTCCGTGCAGGCGGCCGGCGCCCAGGCAGGGGTGCAGAAGGACCTCCTCGCCCAGGTGGGCGGGCTGCTCCAATCCGCCTCCAAGAGCGCCGCCACGGTGGAGAAGGAGGGCCAGAAGGCCCGGAGCGCCGACGGGACCGAGAAGCAGGCGGCCGCCTTCCGGGACAAGGTGGTTCCGGCGCTCGCGGCCCTTCGGGCAGACATCGACGCCCTCGAGGAGATCGCGCCCAGCGACCTCTGGCCGGTCCCCACCTACAGCGACCTCCTCTTCAAGCTCTGATCCCTCGTTCGCCCCACGGCGAAGCGGACAGAGGACCCCGGGCCTGGCCCGGGGTCCTCTTTTTTTTGGAAGCTTCGGGGCGGGCCGGGGGTCTCTCCGGAGGCGGCACAGGCCGTTTTGGCGATGCCCAAGCGGACCCAGGATGCCCTTCCCCTTCCCCGCTCGGCTGTCACGGACCGGCGGGAGGCTTGCGGGATCCTGTGCCGCCGTAGGGGAGGCCCCCGGCCCGCTCTCGGCTCGATGGCCCGAGGCATAGACCCGCTACGGTTCGAAGAGCAACGAGAGGTCCACGGCCCGGGCCGAGTGGGTGAGCGCACCGGCGGAGATGAGATCAACCCCCGTCTCGGCGATGACCCGCAGGCGCTCCTCGGTGACGCCCCCCGAGGCCTCCAGGAGCGCCCGGCCCCCGGTCCGGCGCACGGCCTCGGCCATCTCGGGGAGCCCCATGTTGTCCAGGAGCACGGCGTCGGCGCCCGCGTCCAGGGCCTCGCGGAGCTCCTGGAGGTTGGTCACCTCCACCTCGATCCGCAGGGTGTGGGGCGCCCGGCGCCGGGCCCCCGCCACCGCGGCGGCGATGCCCCCGGCGGCCCGAAGGTGGTTTTCCTTGAGGAGCACCCCGTCGAAGAGCCCCGTGCGGTGGTTCGCCCCGCCCCCCACCCGCACCGCGTACTTCTCCAGGGCCCGCAGGCCCGGGGTGGTCTTGCGGGTGTCCACCAGGCGCGCCCGGGTGCCCGCCAGGTGCCGGGTCCACCGGGCCGTGAGGGTGGCGATCCCCGAGAGGCGCTGGAGGAGGTTGAGCGCCGTGCGCTCCCCCGTGAGGAGGACCCGGGCGTCCCCCTCCACCCGCAGGACCCGGGCGCCGGCGGCCACCTCCTCTCCCTCCCGGCAGAGGAGCTCCCAGCGAAGCTCCCCCCCCTCCAGGAGCTCGAAGGTCCGCACGAAGCCGGGCAGGCCCGCCAGGCGCAGGGGCTCCTTGGCGATCAGCGCCGCCCGGGTCCGGGTGCCGGCGGGGACCGCGGCCTGGGTGGTCACGTCCCCGGGGCCCACGTCTTCCTCCAGGGCGGCCCGGAGCACCCGGTCGGCGGCAAGGCGGGGAAAGTCCACGGCGTCCGGGCTCCTCACGCGGCCGAGAGGACGCGCTCGAGGCTCGCCCGGAGCTTGGCGAGGGCCTCCTGGGCGTCGGCCGCCCGGGCCTTTTCCTTCTCCACCACGGCGGGGGGGGCCCGGTCTGCGAACTGGGGGTTCGCCAGCTTGGCCGCGAGCTTCGACCACTCGGCCTCGGCCTTCTCGAGTTCCTTGCGCAGCCGCCGCTCCTCCTCCCCCAGGTCCAGGAGGCCGGCCAGGGGCAGGAAGATCTCCAGGCCGGGAGCCACGGCCACGGCGGCCTTCTCCGGCTTGGGGGCATCCGCAGGGAAGAACCCGAGCTCCCCGATCCCCGCCAGGGCCGAGAGCGCTTCTCGCTCCTCCCGAAGGACCGCGAGCACCGCCTCTTCCCCCTGGAAGAGGGCGGTGATCTTCCGGGAGGGGGGCACGTTGCTCTCGCCCCGCACGTTTCGGACCGCCGATACCGCCGCCTGGACGAGCTCCACCCGGGCCGCGGCCGCCTCGTCGGCGGGCAGGGCCTGCGTGCGCGGAAAGGGGGCCCGGGCGAGGCAGTCCGGCCGCTGCCCCAGGAACCCGGGCCAGGGCAGCCGGCTCCAGAGCTCCTCGGTGACGAACGGCATGAAGGGGTGCAGCAGCCGGAAGATGGCGTCGAGCGCCCGCACCAGGGTCTGCTGCGTCCCCAGGCGGGCTCGGGAGTCCCCGGCGCCGTAGAGCGGCCGCTTGGCCAGCTCAATGTACCAGTCGCAGAACTCCCGCCACAGGAACTGGTACGCGGCCCCCGCCGCCTTGTCGAACTCGTAGGCGTCGAGCGCCCGGCGCACCTCGGCAACGGCCCCCCGAAGCCGGGTGAGGACCCACCGGTCCTGGGGCAGGAGCTCCCCGAAGGGCACCTCGGGAGCCTTCGGATCCAGGTCCGCCACGTTCATCAGGGCGAACTTGGCCGCGTTCCAGACCTTGTTGACGAAGCGCGCGTACCCCTCGATCCGGTCGGCGGAGAGGCGCACGTCGCGCCCCTGGGCCGCGAAGGCGCACAGGGTGAAGCGGAAGGCATCGGCGCCGTGCCGATCGATCACCTCCAGGGGGTCGATGACGTTGCCCTTGCTCTTGGACATCTTCTGCCCCGCCTCGTCCCGGACCAGGGCGTGGATGTACACCTCCCGGAAGGGCACCTCTCCCATGAACTTCAGCCCCATCATCATCATCCGGGCGACCCAGAAGAAGAGGATGTCGAACCCTGTGACCAGGGCGCTCGTGGGGTAGAACTTGACGAGCTCGGGGGTGCGGTCGGGCCACCCCATGGTGGAGAAGGGCCACAGCGCCGACGAGAACCAGGTGTCGAGGACGTCGGTTTCCTGCTCGATCTCCAGAGACCCGCAGCGGGGGCACGCGGCCGGATCGTCCTGGACCACGGACAGGGCCCCGCAGGCCCGGCACGTGAAGGCCGGAATACGGTGGCCCCACCAGATCTGACGCGAGATGCACCAGTCGCGGATGTTCTCCATCCAGTGGAAGTAGGTCTTCTCCCATTGGGAAGGGACGATGCGGGTGCGCCCGTCGCGCACCGCCGCGAGCGCCGCCTCGGCCAGCGTCTGCACCCGCACGAACCACTGGCGCGAGACCAGGGGCTCGATGGCGGTGTGGCACCGGTAGCAGTGCCCCACGGCGTGGGCGTGGGGCTCCTCGCGAAGGAGCGCGCCCGCGGCCTCCAGGTCGGCCAGGACCTTCTTTCGAGCCTCGTACCGGTCGAGCCCCGCGTAGGCCGCCCCGGCCTCGGGGGTCATGGCCCCATCCTTGCCGATGACCGCCACCTGGGGCAGATCGTGACGCAGGCCGATGGCGAAGTCCGTGGGGTCGTGGGCCGGAGTGACCTTCACGGCCCCCGTGCCGAAGGAGGGGTCCACCGCGGCGTCGGCCAGGAGCGGGATCTCCCTCCCCACCAGGGGCAGCACCAGGGTCTTGCCCACCTGCCCGCGGTAGCGCTCGTCCTCGGGGTGCACCGCCACCGCCGTGTCGCCGAGCATGGTCTCCGGGCGGGTAGTGGCCACCGCGACCTCCCCCGAGCCGTCGGCGAAGGGGTAGCGCAGGTGCCACAGGCGGCCCTGGGCGTCTTCGTGCTCCACCTCCAGATCCGAGAGCGCCGTGTGGCAGCGGGGGCACCAGTTGGTGATGTAGTCCCCCCGGTAGATGAGGCCCTCGTCGTAGAGACGGCAGAAGACCTCGCGCACGGCCCGGGACAGGCCCTCGTCCATGGTGAAGCGCTCCCGCTCCCAGTCGCAGGAGGCTCCCAGGCGCCGGAGCTGGCGGATGATGGTGCCGCCGGACTCCTCCCGCCACTTCCACACCCGGGCCACGAAGGCCTCGCGGCCCAGGGCCTCGCGCGAGGTCCCCTCCTGGGCCAGCATCCGCTCCACCACATTCTGGGTGGCGATCCCCGCATGGTCGGTGCCGGGCATCCACAGGGCCTCGAACCCGTCCATGCGCTTGTAGCGGATGAGCACGTCCTGGAGGGTGTTGTTCAGGGCGTGCCCCATGTGGAGGTTGCCCGTGACGTTGGGCGGGGGGATCACGATGGCGTAGGGGGGCTTGGGGGAGGCCGGGTCGGCGTGGAAGACGCCGGCCGACACCCAGCGCGCGTACCACTTCTCTTCGATGGGATGGGGATCGTAGGAACCGAGCTCGGCCGGCCGGTCGCAGGGGGAGGAATCGCTCATGGTGGGTCCTCGGAACCGGGCGCCTGCGGGCGCCGGCCTGGCGTCAACAAAGGGACGCCAGTCTACGGACCGGCCGGACTAGGTGCAAGAGCGGAGGGCAGGGAGCATGCCCTATGCCCTATGCTTCGTCCGGCGGCTCGCCCTGAAGCTTCTCGATGGCTTCCCGGATCAGGCGCTCGGCGAGCTGGGGGACCACCTCCCACACCACCCGCTCCACGGTGGCCGCCACCAGCGGAGTGAGCTTGTCGGGGGAGAGGCTCTCCAAGAGGGCCCGGCGCACCGCTTCTCCGGCGCCGGCGGCCACCTGGGTGGCCACGTCCTCCGGCTCGAGGGCCACCCGATCCCAGGCCGCTTCGGCAGGGGGCGCGGGCCGGGGCTCCGCCCACGCCTCGCCCTCGATCCGTGCTTCGGCCCGTTCTGCAACCCGTTCTTCCCCTCGTCCCTCGGCGAAGGACAGGGAAGGCTCCTCGGGCCAGGGAGCGCCGGCAACCTCGGCCGGCTCGACGCCCCAGGTCTCCCGCTCGTCAGCCCGGGCCCGGGTCTCGGCCAGGAGCTCGATGGGCTCCGTCGGAGCCGCCGCGGGCTCCTCGGGGAAGAGGTCCTCCCGCTCCCGCCCGGAGACGGCGCCCCCGGCTGCCGAAGTCTCCTCCCACGATGGAGGCTCCGCGAGCTCCAGTGGCTCGGACGGCGCCCGGGCCTCCTCGGGTTCCCCGGGTCGGTCGGCCCAGAGCGGCGTCCGGGCGCCCTCGCCGGAAGGCTCCGATCCCTCCCCTGGGGCCGCCGGCTGCTCCATCTCCAGGGCGAAGACCGGCACGGGCTGCTCCGGCTCCTCCTCCGGCCCCGCAGCCGGGGCC
>JBFLZB010000010.1:0-14114 GCA_040756475.1 Thermodesulfobacteriota bacterium | reverse complement strand
GCAGCCGGGGCCAGGCCTGCGGCCGGCTCCGCCGCCCCCTCGGAGGGCAGGGGCTCCAGGTCCTCGAGGCCAAAGTCGAAGTCGAAAGAGCCCGCCGGTGTCGGGGCCCCCGCGCGGTCTTCCGCTTGCACGGCGGCAGCCCGGGGGAGCGGGGCCACCTCCGGCGCGGCCGGAAGATCCTCTTCGGCCCACCCCTCCAGGTCGATGTCCTCCAGAAGGTCCTCCGGCTCCGGTTCCACCGACGGCGCACCGGAAGCCTCGGGCTCCTCCAGGCGCAGGAGGTCCAGCTCCGGCAGCAGGGAGCCCTCTCCGGCGGGCCGCGGCGCTCCCGGGGCCCGATCCGGCTCGGGCTGCGTCTCGAAATCCGAAAGGTCGAACTCCACGGGCCCCGCGCCCCCGAGCTCTTCCCGGCCGAGTCCGCGGGCGGCAGGCGTCTCGGGCCCCACATCTTCTGCCAGGGCGTCCAGATCCAGGGGACCGTCCGAAAAGGACAGGGGTTCCCGCGGGCCGGGCGCGGCGGCTGGAAACGGCGCCGAAAGGGGCTCCAGGTCTTCGAGGAACTCCACGTCCGGAAGGTCTTCCCCTTCGGAAAGGTCGATGATCTCCACCTCGTCCGCGCTCCCCACCGGGGACGGGGCCGCCTCGGCCCCCAGGCCTGGGTCGACCACCGGCTCGAACGAGAGGAGTTCCTCCTCCTCCGGAGCCATGGGGGCCTTCTCCAGGGCGGTCTGGAGGACGTCCAGGAGCTCGTCGGACTGGAAGGGCTTGGCAAACACCCCGACCGCCCCCGCCCCGGAGGCCAGGTTCTCGCTCACCGTACCCCCCATGAGGATGACCGGAAGCCACGCCCCGGCCGCCTCCACCCGCAGGGCGCGGCACACCTGGTAGCCGTCCTCCTGCCCCAGGGCCACGTCGCAGAGCACGACGTCGGGCAGGCTACGCCGGATCGCTTCCAGGGCCTGCGCCCGGGTGGCGACCGCGGTTACGGCCCAATCCTCTCCGGTCAGGGCACAGCGCACGGCCTCCCAAATGGTGGGGCTGTCGTCGACGACGAGCAGGTTCCTGGGCATTTCGACCTCCAGGCAGAGAAGAGGGGCATCCTTCACGGGTCCGGGTCACTTTTCGGCACCGGAGCCCAAATCTCAAGGGGAAAACCTACAACACCTTCCACGGCTGGGGCATGAACACCTTCTCGTACAGGGCAAGGGCGTACCGGTCGGTCATGCCCGCCACGAAGTCCGCGGCGAGGGCCTCCACGCTCTCCCCGGGGATCCGTTGTGCCAGGGTTTCCAGAAACCACGCAGGTTCCTGCAAGAAACGCCGGTAGAGCTCTTCGAGGATCTTGCTCGCCTTGACGAAGTCGTCATGGACTCGGGGGTTCTCGTACACCCGCTCGTACAGGAACTGGCGCAGGGCAACCGAAGCCGCGTGCACTTCATTGCTCAGGGCCACCGCGGCCAGGTCCCGGCGCAGGGTCTCCCCGATGGCGTCCCGCACCATGGTGTCGATCCGCTGGCCGTGGGATTCGCCCAGGCGCTCCCGGATGTCCCGGGGGATCTCGTCGCGGCGGATCACGCCCGCGCGCAAGGCGTCGTCCACGTCGTGGTTCAGGTAGGCCACCAGGTCGGCCAGGCGAACCGCCTGGGCTTCGAGGGTGGCAGCCGGCCGCAGGATTTCCCCCTTGCCCTTGGTGTGGAACGGAATGCCCTCGCGCACCTCGGCCGTGAGGTTGAGGCCCTGTCCGTCTCGCTCCAGGAGGTCCACCACCCGCAGGCTCTGGGCCGAGTGATGGAATCCGCCGGGCTTGAGCCGGTGGAGCACCGCCTCGCCCGCGTGCCCGAAGGGAGTGTGCCCCAGGTCGTGAGCCAGGGCCACCGCTTCCACCAGGCTCTCGTTGAGCCGCAGCGCCCGGGCCAGGGTGCGGCCGATCTGGCTCACCTCGAGGGTGTGGGTGAGCCGCGTGCGGTAGTGATCGCCCGCGGGCGCCAGGAATACCTGGGTCTTGTGCTTCAAGCGCCGGAACGCCTTGGAGTGCAGGATCCGGTCGCGGTCGTGCTGAAAAGCCGGGCGAATGTCGCACTCCGGCTCGGGCCGCTGCCGCCCCTTGCTCGCCCGGGACCGGGTGGCCCGGGGGTGGAGGACCTGCTCCTCCTGTTCCTCGAGGATCTCGCGGATGTTGTTGCCCATGGATTCGGCACCTCGGCAACGGGGAGGCGCAAGCGTACCCCAACACCGCGGACCTTCCAAGCCGGCGCCCGTCCCCTGGATTGCCTGGGAATCCTTCGGGACCCGAAATCGCAGACGATGCGTCGGGCTTCTCCCCGGACCGCCCCGGGCATGGGGAGGCGGCGTTCCCCGTTTGGGGGCGGCCGGGGGTCTCCCCGGAGGCGGCGCAGGCGGCTTTGGCGATACCCAGTGCGGGACACGGGATGCTCTTCCCCTCCCCCGATGGAATGCCACGGACCATCCATCACCCCACGGGACTTGCGCCGGCGCAGGGGAGGCCCCCGGCCGCCCATGCCTCCACCGTCTGGAACGCAGCCTCGCTGGCGGCGGGGTGGGTGGGAGTGGGGGGGCGCCTGGCCGACCGCCCCTCCCGGTGATAGCATGGCCGGACGTCATCAGCAGCGAGGGATGCGCCATGGCCGAAGTACCGATGCTCTATCGGGAAGCGCTGGAGAAGTACGAGGCGGGACGCTACTACGACGCGCACGAGGACTTCGAGGCGCTCTGGCACGCCGCGTCCGGGGAAGAACGGGATCTCTACCAGGGCTGGGTCCTGGTTTGCGCCGCCCTGTTCCACCGGGACCGGGGAAACTCCCGCGGCGCGGCGGCCTGCCTGGAGCGGGCCGAGGTGCACTGGAAGGGCCTCGGGGCGCGGCCCGGATTCGAGGACCCCGCCCGGGTGCTGGAAGCCGTTCGCCGCGTGCTGGACCGCGAGTGGGTCCGGCCCCAACTGGGCGACTCCGGGGAGGAAGACGCGTGGGAGAAGTACCCGGAGGAAGAACCGGGGTGGGAGGAGGACGCAGGGTGAGAAGAGCGCGACCGGTCCTGCTGGCGTGCGCCGCGGCACTGACGGTGTCGGCCGGCTGCGCCGTGATTTCCGCCCCGGTGCGCCGGGACGCCGTAAAGATGGAGCGCTTCGCGGACTTGAGGGAAAGGCCCGAAGCCCTCGTCGGACACACCGTCATCCTGGGCGGGGAGGTGATCGAGACCCGCAACCGCCCCGACGGCACGGTGCTCCTGGTGCTCCAGCGGCCCCTGGGATTCGACCAGCGGCCTCGGACCGACGCTCCCAGCGGCGGGCGCTTTCGGGTGCAGTTTGCCGACTACCTCGACCCCGTGCTCTTCGCCCCCGGCCGGCGGGTCACCCTGGCGGGAAAGGTCCTGGGCACCGCGACGGAACCCGTGGGAGAAGCGCCGTATCGCTACGTCGATCTCGAGGGCGTGGAGATCCATCTGTGGAGGGAGCCCGCCTACACCCCGCACCCCTACTGGGGCCCCTACGAGCCCTGGTACCCGTGGTGGTACGACCCCCGGTACGGTCGCCGCCCCTGGTGGTGGTGAGGCAAGTCGGGGCCCGTTGCGGGTTGTTCGTCGCTCGTTGGAGACGACGAAGACGACCCACAGCCCGGGCGTACCCTCAGGTACGGAACTTGCCGGTGATCTCCCGCAGGTCTGCCGTCTTGAGCGAGACCGCCTGGGCGGTCTCGGCCACCGCGTGGACCGCTCCGCTGTTCTCGGCCACCGCCTGTGAAATCTGCACCACGTTGGAGGCAACCTGCCCCACCGTGACCGAGAGCTCCTCCGCCGCGGTGGCAATTTGCTGTGCCAAGGCGGCGGCCTGCTGAATCTGCCCCTCGGTCGCGGCCACCCGCTCGGAAGCGCCCTCCCCGTCCACCACCCCGGCAGATACCCGCTCCAGGCTCTCCTTCTCGGCCTTCTGCGCCTGCCCGATCCCCTTCTGGATCTCGGCGATCAAACCCGAGATCTCCCCCGTGGCCTTGGTGGTCTTCTCGGCCAGCTTTCGCACCTCGTCGGCCACCACCGCAAAGCCCCGGCCGTGCTCCCCCGCCCGGGCGGCCTCGATGGCGGCGTTGAGCGCGAGCAGGTTGGTCTGGTCGGCGATATCGTCGATGACGCCCACGATCCCGCCGATGGCCCCCGAGCTCTGCCCCAGCTCCCCCATCACCCGGGCCACGATCTCGGTGCTGGCCCGAATCTTTCCCACCGACGCCACCATCCGGCCGATGGAGTCCACGGCCTGGGCCGACGCCTGGTGGGCCGAGTCGGCCGCGCCGCTCACTTCCCCCACGTTGCGGGCGGTGGCCTGCACCGTGGCGCTCATCTGCTCGGTGGAGGTGGCCACCTGGGTCACCTGGTCGGAGATGGACCGGTTCGTGGCCGAGAGCTGGGAGGCGGTGGACGCCAACTCCTCGGCCGAGCCTGTCACCCCGGCCAACACTTCCTTGGCGTGGGCGATCAGGTAGCGCATCTTCCCCGTAAACACGTTGATCCAGACGGAGGACTCGTCGAACTCGTCGCGCACGGCTGCGGCGAAGACGGGGCACTGGGCGCAGTCGGGCACCTTCCCCGACAGGACGCTCGGGCACTGGACGTTGCGGGCCACGGGCTGCATGGACCCCACGTGGACCCAGCACGCCTGGCGCTTGCCGAAGCACGCACATCCGGGCTCCGCGCACCCCTGCACCTTGGAGCAGTCGGCGTAGGCCACCGGGAGCTCCTGGGTCAGGTCCCCGTCGCCCGAAGCCATCTCCTTGAGGAGCGAGACCACCTGGGAGAGCCGACGCACGCTGCCGCCGCCGATCCACAGCAACATGGCCGCCAGAAAGGCCACCAGGGCGCAGCCCATGGCGGTGGCGGTCCACGCGCCCCGAACGGAGTCCCTTACCTTGAGCTGCCCCGCGTCCAACGCCGCAGCGATCGCGGTCTCGATCTCCCGGGAGGCCCCCCGGATGTCGGAAAGCGCCCTATCGAGCTCCGCGGTGGTGCTCTCGGCGTAGACCCAGCTCTGGAGAACGGCGACGAATCGCTGGAGGATGCCGTCCATGCGGCCGATCAGCTCCGCCACTGCCGGGTCCCCCACTTCCCGTGCGGCGTCGGCCAGGGAGGCACTGAGCTGCGCGTACAGTGCGTCGGACTTCGCGATGTACCCGATTCGCTCCAGGGCGTCGGCCGCCACCGAGTCCAGCCGGATCCCCAGGGCCGAAATCTGGGACTCCATCACCGCATCGGCTGCCCGGCCCAGGGCGCGGGCCTGCTCCGTGGAACGGCCGAGCTCCGTGAGGGACCCGTAGGCCGCCACGCCCAGCCCCGCCCCGCCGACCGCCGTCAGAAGGAGGGAGACCGCCATCTTTCGCTTGAAGCTCATCCGGAGCACAGCACACCTCCGCCGAGAACAACCGGGTGGACGAGACCGGAGGAAGAGCCGGAGCGGCGCGGGTATCCCCTAGCCGCCGGCTTGGGTACCTTTCGGCCGGAGTCCGGGGGACCTTTAGGCAGTCGAAAGGGAGCGCACGAAACGGCGTTCCGGATCGTGAACGGGTGCCGGCCGGCGCGCCTCCCGGCCGCTCACCCCCCGACCCCCGGCCCGCTCACCCGCGCCTCGTGGGCCAGGAGCACGGCCTTCACGTCTACAGCCAGGCCGTTTTCCCAGTCGCCGCTGAACCCGCCCAGGCCCTTCTTCGCCACGACCCGGTGGCAGGGGATCACCAGGGGCAAGAGGTTGCGGGCGCAGGCGCCGCCCACGGCCCGGGGGCTCGTCCCGAGCTCCCGGGCCACCTCCCCGTAAGTTCGGGTCCGGCCGAAGGGGATGCGCTCCAGGGCGTCCCAGAGCCGGTGCTGGAAGTCCGTGGCCGTCTCCGGACGGCTCAGGGGCAAGTCGAACTCTCGGCGCTCACCGCGGAAGTACTCCTCCACCTGCCGGGCGGCCTGCGCCGCCAGCGCCCCCGTGGGGGCACAGAGGGCCTCCCCCCGGGCGAACCACACCTCCACCACCGCGCCCTCCCGGGTCCGCAGGCCCACCGGTCCTACCGGCGTCTCGATCACCGCTCGCTGCTCGTCCATCGCCACCTCTCCTCTCGTGCTTGCCCCACGGGACCGGGCCTGTACACTGTCGCCCCTGCCGTTCCCCCACGAAGACTTCTCCAGGAGGTTCGTCCATGAAAGCAGAGGCACCCAAGGGCCAGGCCATTTCCCTGGCCGATCACGTCTCCTACTCCCCGGGATCGGTGGTAAGCAAGACCCTTCTGGACAAGAAGGCCGGCACACTGACCCTCTTTTCCTTCGACGCCGGACAGGGCCTGAGCGAGCACATGTCGCCCTTCGACGCGTCGGTGCAGATCCTCGACGGCGAGGCCGTGATCACCATCGGCGGCGAAGAGGTGCGGGCCCGGGCAGGCGAGCTCGTCATCATGCCCGCCCGCGTGCCCCACTCCCTGCGCGCCGAGAAGCCCTTCAAGATGTTCCTCATCATGATCCGGGAGTGAGCGGCGCAACAAGCCTTCAAGTCGAACGGCCCTGCGTTCACGATGCGCGGGTTGCGGTGGCACTAAGAGCCTGTCGGCGGGCCTCGGACCCGAGGCAAAACGAAAGGAGCTTCCGGGGACCGGAAGCTCCTTCTCTTTCGATTGGTGCCGAAGACTGGACTCGAACCAGCACGGGCGTGAACCCACCAGACCCTGAACCTGGCGCGTCTACCAATTCCGCCACTTCGGCACGGGCGGGGACTATATAGCAGCGCCCGGCGCCGGGTCAAGGGACTCGCAGCTTTGCCGGCCCCCGGGGGGCAGGTATACTGCGCGCCGTTCCACCGACGGACGTTCCACCATCGCTGCGGCGCCGAGGAAGAGATGGACCTCGCCTGGGAAGATGATTGCTTCGTGTGCGGAACCGGGAACCCGGAGGGCTTGCAGCTTCGCTTCACGGTGGACGAGGCGGGGCGCGCCATCGAGACCGTGTGGGTGCCCCGGGAGGTCCATTACGGGTACACGGGCGTGGTCCACGGCGGGCTCGTGGCCACGGTGCTCGACGAGGCGGTGGGAAAGCTCTCGGTGTGCCTGGGAATGCCCGCGGTGACCGCCGAGCTCACGGTGCGATTCCTGCGCCCGGTGCCCCCCAACCGCCCCCTGCGGGTGCGGGGCCGCATTACCGAGGTGAGACCGCGCGTGCTCCAGGGCGCGGCAGAGGCATTTCTGGAAGACGGCACCCTCGCCGCCCGGGCCGAGGCCCGCCTGGTGAGAGGCAAAGGAGCCCCATGATCCCCACGCGCGAAGCCTTCGTAACATTTCTCCTCGACAAGGCCGTCCAACCCCTCACGGCCCGGGAGCTCATCGAGCGGCTCAGAATTCCGGCCGCCCAGGAAGCGGACTTCCTGCGCTTTCTCGACGAGCGGGTTGCCGAGGGCGACGCAGTGGACATCAAGGGGGGCCAGTACGCCCACCCCAGCCGGGTGGGCCTGGTGGTGGGTCGGGTGCAGGTGCACCCGGACGGGTTCGGCTTCGTGATCCCCGACGACCGCGACCAGACCGACCTCTTCGTGCGGCCGGCGTGGCTGCGCGAGGTGATGAACGGCGACCGGGTCGTGGCCCGGGTGGAGCGCTCGGACCGGCGGCCCGAAGGCCGGGTGATCCGCATCCTGCGCCGGGCCCACGAGACCCTCATCGGCCGGGTGCGGGTGCGCCGCAAGCTGGCCTCGGTGGTGCCCCTGGACAACCGGGTGCTCCACGAGGTGAGCGTGGCGCGCGACGACCTGCTGGGCGCCGCCGACGGCCAGGTGGTGCAAGTGGAGCTCACGGCCTACCCCACCGGGGACACGGGGCCCGAGGGGCGCGTGATCAACGTGCTCGGCAACCCCGGCGAGCCCGACGTGGAAGCCAAGGCCATCGCCTTGAAGCACGGGGTGCGGGTTGACTTTCCCGAGGATGCGCTGGCCGAGGCCACCAAGGTGCCCAAGCGGGTGCGCAAGGCCGACCTGGAGGGGCGCGAAGACCTGCGAAGCCAGGCCTTCGTGACCATCGACGGGGAGAAGGCAAAGGATTTCGACGACGCGGTATGCGTGGAGCGCCTGGAGAAGGGCGAGATCCGCCTGTGGGTGGCCATCGCCGACGTGAGCCACTACGTGGTACCGGGCTCGCCGCTGGACGCCGAGGCCTTCTCCCGGGGGACCTCCACCTACTTTCCCGACCGGGTCTTTCCCATGCTCCCCGAGCGCCTCTCCAACGGGATTTGCAGCCTGAACCCCGGGGAGGACCGCCTGGTGATGGTGGCCGAGCTGGTCTTCAGCCGGGGCGGGCGGCGGCGGGGGGCCCGGTTCTACCCGGCGGTGATCCGCAGCCGCCACCGCCTCACCTACACCGTGGTGGGCGAGATCCTGGGCGACCCGGACTCGGAGGCCGCCGAGGGGCTGGCCGACG
Organism: Thermodesulfobacteriota bacterium; assembly: GCA_040756475.1. Classification (NCBI taxonomy): domain Bacteria; kingdom Pseudomonadati; phylum Thermodesulfobacteriota; species Thermodesulfobacteriota bacterium. The sequence continues at coordinate 5,679 of JBFLZB010000010.1, read as the reverse complement.
TGGTCCCCGGCCTCCTGAAGATGGGGGAGCTTGCCCGGGCGCTTCGGGCGCGGCGCAAGGACCGGGGCAGCATCGACTTCGACCTGCCCGAGGCCGAGATCATCCTCGACCTCCAGGGTCGGCCCGAAGACATCGTCCGGAGCGAGCGCAACTGGGCCCACTACCTGGTCGAGGAGTTCATGATCGCGGCAAACGAGGCCGTGGCGGAGCACCTGACCGGGAAGAAGATCCCCTGCCCCTACCGCGTGCACGGCGATCCCGACCCGGCGAAGGTGGAGGAATTCCGCCGCTTCGTGCACAACTTCGGGTACACGCTCAAGGGAGGCGGGAAGCTCCACCCCCGGGACTTCCAGGACCTGGCGGAGCAGGTCGCCGGCAAGCCCGAGGAGCGCATGATCAACCACATGATGCTCCGGAGCATGCGCAAGGCCGAGTACAGCCCCGTGAATCTGGGGCACTTCGGGCTGGCCTCCGAGTTCTACGCCCACTTCACCTCCCCCATCCGCCGCTACCCCGACCTGGTCCTCCACCGCCAGCTTCGGGCCACCTTCCGCAAACGGGCCCCGGCCAAGGCCTGGCGGGAGCAGGCCAGGGCCTACCTCGACGACGCCTGCCCCCACCTCTCCGGCCGGGAGCGGGCGTCGGAGGGGGCAGAGCGGGAAGCCGTGTCGTGGAAGAAGTGCGAGTTCATGGCCGACAAGGTGGGCAGCGAGCACTGGGGGTTCATCACGGGGGTCGCGAGCTTTGGCATCTTCGTGGAGCTGGAGACCTACTTCGTGGAGGGGCTCGTGCGCGTCTCGGGACTCCACGACGACTTCTACCACTTCTCGGAGCAGACCCAGGCCCTCATCGGCGAGCGCACCCGGCGCACCTACCGCATCGGCGACCGCCTGCGGGTGCGCCTGGACCGGGTCGACGTGGCCCGGCGCCAGATCGACTTCGCCCTGGTGGGCGGCGGCAAGGGCGAGGCGGAGCCCGGGCGCCCCCAGGCCCCGGCTCCGGGGGGAGAAAAGACCCGCAAGGACAGGGGCCGCGGCAAAGGCTCGGGCCGGAAGCCAAAGGAGGCTCCCCCGCCTGCCGAGAGGGCCCAAGCGGCCGAGGCCGGCGCGCCGCGCGAGCCCAGACGCCGGCGGCGCCGCAAGAAGGGGAAGACCGGGACGTGAGCCTGTTTACCCTGACCCAGACCTACCGCTCCATCAGCCGCCTGCGGGAGATCGCCCTCATCCTCTCCAAGCACGGGTTCCACCAGGTGCTGGAGAACGTGGGGCTGGGCCGGCTGCTGCCCCTCTCGCGCCGCTTCCGGGGGCGCACCGGAAAGCCCGGGGATACCCCGGTGGCGGTGCAGGCGCGCATGGCGCTCGAGGACCTGGGCCCCACCTTCGTCAAGCTGGGCCAGATGCTCTCCACCCGCCCCGATCTCGTGCCCCCGGAGTTCGTGGAGGAGTTCAAGAAGCTCCGGGACGAGGTGCCGCCCTTCCCCTTCGCCGAGGCACGGCGGATCGTCGAGGAGGAGGTGGAGGGCCCGCTGGAGGAAGCCTTCTTGGAGGTGGACCCCGAGCCCCTGGCCGCGGCGAGCATCGCCCAGGTGCACCGGGCCCGGCTCGCGGACGGTTCCCGGGTGGTGCTCAAGGTGCAGCGCCCGGGCATCGACCGCACGGTCTCCCACGACCTGGCCACCCTCTACCTCCTGGTCAGCCTGGTGGAGCGCTACGTTCCAGAGTCGCGACCCTTCTACCTGCGCACCATCGTGGACGAGTTCGCCCGGGTCATCCGCCGGGAGCTCGACTTCTTCCTCGAGGCCTCCAACACCGAGCGGTTTCGCCAGAACTTCGAGGGTTTCGAGGGGGTCGTGGTCCCGGGGGTCCGCTGGGAGTTCACCACCAAACGCCTCCTGGTGCTGGAGGCCATCGAGGGCGACGCCCCCGACGACCCCGAGGTGCTGCGCGCCCGGGGCATCGACCCCGCCGCCCTGGCCCGGGTGGCGGCCCGGGCCTTCCTGAAGCAGGTCTTTCACGACGGCCTCTTCCACGGCGACCTCCACGGGGGCAACCTCCTGGTGACCCCCGACGGCTCCATTGCGCTGCTCGACTTCGGGGCGGTGGGTTACCTCTCCGAGGACGCCCAGGAGGGGCTCGGCCAGCTCTTCGTGGCGCTCGTGGGCCGCGACTACGCTGCCCTGGCCGAGGGATACCTGGGCATGGGCGCCTCGGACGAGGCCGTGGACGTGCGCGCCTTTCAAAGGGACCTGCGCGAGCTCATCGAGCCCTACCACGGCCGCCCGCTCAAGGACCTGCGGATCGGGGAGATCCTGCGGGAGGCCTCCCAGATCGCCCTGCGCCACCACGTGCGGGTGCCCCCCGACCTGATGCTCCTGGCCCGCTCGACCCTGGCCGTGGAGGGCCTGGCCCGCCAGCTCGACCCGGATTTCCTGATCTTGGACGAGGCGGCCCCCTACGCACGAAAGCTCCTCCTGGGCCGCCTCGACCCCCGACGTCAGGCGCGCCTGGCCTGGCGCACGGCCCGGGACCTGCGGGACTTCGTCCGGGCGGTACCCGCCCAGGTGACCCGCATCCTCCAGAAGATGATCGAGGGGAAGTTCGCGGTGGACTTCGTGCACCAGGGCTACGAGCCCATGCTCGACGAGCTCGACCGCTCGTCGAACCGGGTGAGCTTCAGCGTCATCATCGCCGCCCTGATCATTGGCTCGTCCCTCATCGTGCTCGCCGGCCGCGGCCCCCAGGTCTGGGACTTCCCCGTCTTCGGCATCCTGGGCTTCCTCTTGGCGGGCGTGCTGGGCTTCGGGCTCGCCATCGCCATCCTGCGCTCGGGGAAGTTCTAGCCGGGTGGGTCGAGCGAGGCGGACCCACCGTTTCTCTTCGGCCGTTGACACGGCCGGCGCCCCTCCGTAGCCTACTGCCTCGTTCCCCGCCCCCCGAGGACCCGGTCTCCATGCCTCCGACCCCAGCGTTCCTCCCCGAAGCCCCCGCCCACCCGGGGGACGTTTTCGACGTGGTGCTCGTCACCGGCGACGCCTACGTGGACCACCCGAGCTTCGGCGCCGCGCTCGTGGGGCGGTACCTGGAGGCCCGGGGGTACCGGGTGGGAATTCTCGCCCAGCCCGACTGGACGAGCCCGGAGGACTTTCGCCGCTTCGGCCGGCCGCGCCTGTTCTTCGGGGTGACCGCCGGCAACCTCGACTCCCTGGTGGCCCACTACACGCCCGACCGCCGCCGGCGGTCCCGGGACGAATACTCCCCCGGGGGCCAGCCGGGCCGCAGGCCCGACTACGCCTCGGTGGTGTACGCGCAGCGGTGCCGCGAGTCGTTTCCCGAGGTGCCCGTGGTGCTCGGGGGCATCGAGGCGAGCTTGCGGCGCCTGGCCCATTACGACTACGTGCAGCAAAAGGTCCGGGGGTCGGTGCTCGCCGACGCCAAGGCCGACTACCTGGTCTACGGCATGGGGGAACGGGCACTGGGGGAGCTGGCCGCGGCTCTGGCGGCCGGGAAGGGGCCGGCCGCGGCGCAGCGCGTGCCGGGCATCGCCTACCGGACCTCCTCGCCGCCGGAGGGGGACGGGGTGCTGGGCCTGCCGCCCGCCGAGGAGGCCGCAGCGAGCCCCGAGGCGTTCTTCGCCTACTTCCAGGCCCTGTACCGGGCCCTCCTGGAGCCGGAGGTCCCCGTGCTGGTGCAGCCCCACGGCTCCCAGGCCGTGGTGGTGAACCCGCCGGCCGAGCCCCTCACCCCGGCTGAGCTCGACGCCGTGTACCGGCTTCCCTTCCTGCGGGCCTATCCTTCCCGTTACGAGGCCGAGGGGGGCATCCCGGCCCTGGCGCCCGTGCGCACCTCGGTGGTGACCCACCGGGGGTGTTACGGCGGGTGCGCCTTTTGCGCCATCTCGGCCCACCAGGGCAAGGGGGTGGTGAGCCGCCCGCCGGAGGGCATCGTGGCGGAGGTACGGCGCCTGGCCCGGGACCCCTCCTTTAGGGGGACGATCTCGGACGTGGGCGGCCCCACGGCCAACATGTACGGCACCGGGTGCGCCCTGGCCGGCCCGGGCCGGACCGCCTGCAACCGACCGAGCTGCCTCACCCCGGAGGTGTGCCCGCACCTGGAGTCCTCGGGAGCTCCCTACCTGGAGCTCCTGCGCTCCGTGCGCCGCGTTTCCGGCGTCAAGCACGCCTTCGTGGCCTCGGGGCTGCGCCACGACCTGCTCCTCTTGCCCGGGCAGCGCCGCCTCCTGCGGGAGCTCATGCAGCACCACGTGGGCGGCCAGATGAAGGTGGCCCCCGAGCACGTGGCGAGCCGCCCCCTGCGCCTCATGGGCAAGCCCTATGCCCGCAAGTACCGGGAGTTTCGGGAGCTCTTCGAGACCCTACGGGCGGAGATCGGCAAACCCCTCTACCTGATCCCGTACCTCATGACCGGGCACCCGGGATGCGACCTCCGGGACGCCCTGGATCTCGCGGAGTTCGCCCGGGAGCTGGGGCGCTTCGCCGAGCAGGTGCAGGACTTCACACCCACCCCCTCGACCGCCTCGACGTGCATGTTCTACACGGGGCGCGACCCGGCCACGGGCGAGGAGGTCCTGGTGCCCCGGGGCAAGGAGAAGAGCGTGCACCGCGCCCTGGCCCAGTTCCGCGACCCCCGAAACCGCGCGCTCCTGAGCCGGCACTTCCAGGCCCTGGGCCGCCCGGGGGTCCTGCGGTCCCTCTATGGGGGCGAGCGCTCTGCCCCCCCGCGAAAGCCCGGCGGCGCCCCGAGACCGGCCCCCCGAGGGCGCGGCAAGGGCCCGGGCCCGAAGGCCTGAAGCGCATCCCCTCCCCGATCACCTGGGTCCCATCCGTCCCATCCGTCAGGCCCACGCCGCGCCGAACCGCCGTTGCCGAACCGCCGTTTGACTCCCTCGGGGCCCTGTGCTAATCAGGGCGGACCGCGCGCAACCACGCCTCCCAGAGGAGAGCCCATGAACGTCGGAAAACGGATTCGGAGGATGCGGGAAGCCCAGGACCTGAAGCCGGCCCAGGTGGCGGAGCTCACGGGGCTCGACGCGAGCTACGTGGAGGCCGTCGAGGAAGGACGCGAGGTGCCTTCCATTGGAGCCGTGCTCAAGATCTCCCGGGCGCTCGGCTCGCGGATGGGGCAGCTCCTCCACGGCGGCGGGCCCCGATCCGACATCTTCAGCGTCGTGCCGGCGGGCGACGGGGCGACGGTGGAGCGCACCAGCACCCAGACCCAGCGCACGGGCCAGGGCTACTCGTACCTGAGCCTGCTCGCGTCCGACATCCGCGGCCAGGGGATGGAACCCTTCCTGGTGACCTTCGACCCCCAGGCGGCCGCCACGGTCAAGCCCATGGTCCACGAGGGCGAGGAGTTCCTGTACGTGCTCTCGGGAACCCTGGAACTGGTGTACGACGACGAGACCTATACCCTGAAGAAGGGGGACAGCCTCTACATCGACTCCTCCCGTCCCCACGCCCTGCGCGGCCTCGGAAAGACCCCGCCCCAGGCTCTGGCGGTGATCCTGACCAAGGACTGAAAGCGCCCGCAGCAGCGGGCTAGCCCGCCGACACCAGAGCGTTCTTTTCCGGATCGTGTGGGTCGATCCAGTGGCAAGCCAAGCCGGAGGTCTTGGGCGCGTAGGGGCGCACGGCGTGCGCCCGGAGGGTTCGGGGCGGGCCCG